>JBOHSC010000177.1:0-4425 GCA_050733115.1 Gemmatimonadales bacterium | reverse complement strand
GGCTCACGCCTCCTCGGCTGGGACACTCGCGAGCGCGTGACCGGCGAGCTCAGCGTCTTCGGCGATCTGACGAGCGACGCCGCCTACGGACACACCGGCTTTACCGGCACCCTCATGTGGGTGGACCCGCCGCGCGATCTCTTTCTCATTTTCCTCACCAATCGCGCCTACGATCCCCACGTGGCCGAATCGCTGAAGGAGCTCAAGGCGGTGCGGGCGGCGGTTTCGGACGCGGCGGTTCGGCTGGTGCCCCACTCTTGCGGCCAGGAGCTGGTCTCGAAGTGCTGAGCCATTAGCTTTCGGGCATGACCGCGAAAACCGACACCCCCACCTCTGCCGCTGTGCCATCCCCGGATTTCGTCCGGAAGGCGCTCCGCGCGGTCAAGGACCCCGAGCTCAACCTCAACATCATGGACATCGGCCTGGTGTACGACGTCGAGATCAGCAACGTCGGCCAGGTTCACATACGGATGACCCTCACCTCGCCCGGCTGTCCGGCGGGCACCGAGATCATCGACGACGTGAAGAAGGTCGTGAGCGATCTCGAGGGCGTGACGGGAGTCGAGGTGGAGCTGGTGTGGGACCCGTACTGGACGCCGGAGCGCATGGACCCACGGGTGAGGGCGTTCCTGGGGTTCTAGCCGGCGGAGGGAGTGGGCACGCCGCCGCAGGACACCACGAGACAGCCGATCGTGCCCGGGCCGGCGCGAACCCATCCCCCGCGCGACAACCCCCGCCAGACCCGCCGCCCCTTGACGAAATCCATCCCATGGATAATATGTGACCTAATGGTCACATGAAATCACCATCCGCCGACGCCGTGTTCCGTGTCCTCGCCGACCCCAGCCGGCGCCGGATGCTCGACCTCCTCAAGGCCAGGCCCGGCCTGACCGTCGGCGAATTGAGTGACCACTTCGAGTTCAGCCGGTTCGCCGTGATGAAGCACCTGAAGATTCTGGAACGCGTCGGCCTGGTCGTGCCGAGAAGAGAAGGAAAGACGAAGCGGCTCTATCTCAATGCGGTGCCGATCCAGACCATCTACGACCGGTGGATCTCGCAGTACAGCGCCCTCTGGGCTTCGCAGCTGACGTCACTCAAATATGAACTGGAAGGGGAGGACCCACCGATGCCTGCCGTCGCACAGCTCCAGCACGTTCACGTGGTCCACATCCGCACGACCCCCGAGAAGCTCTGGGAAGCGATCACTCGCCCCGAGCTTACCCGGCAGTACTTTCATGGCACCGACGTGGTGACCGATTGGAAGGTCGGTTCCAAGATCGAGTATCTCCTCCCCACCAAGGATGGCAAGAAGGAAGTCGCCATCACGGGTAAGGTGCTCGAGTTCACTCCACGCCGCCGCATCGTCCACACCTTCTCGTTCCCTCCCACCGGCGACGATCCGACGAAGGTGACCTACGAGCTGGAGCCTGTCGGGAGCATGGTCAAGCTCACGATGACGCACGAGGGATTTGCCGGGGAGACCAAGACCTATCAGGGGATCAAGGGCGGCTGGACGCCGATCTTCGACGGGCTCAAGTCGCTGCTGGAGACGGGGAAGTCGCTGGACTTTCCTCCGATGTAGCTCCGCTGGTCCCCTTGAGCGCCTCGAGCAGCTCTTCGCCGATGGCGGAGAGCTGCCACCGGCGCAGCTCGGGAGTCGTCGCCATCTCCTCGATGGTCAGGGGATTTCCCCGCGCCACCGCTTCGAGAGTGCCGTTGGGGCAGAGCACACCCGGCGCCAACTCGAGCTCGATGGCAAGGCGATTGCGCACTGTCTTGAGTCGCTCCAACCGGGCCTCGAACGCCGGATCGTGCGCGCGCCGCGGAGGGCGGACAATTCGCGGCAGGTTGCCCTCGGGAACCTCGAGGCCGCGCTGCACCGCGGCGAGTATCTCCCGCCCGCGCCGCTCGGCTTGGTCGGCGCTGATGCCGGGAATCAACTTGAGCGCCTCGAGATCCGTCGGCGGGGTGCGCGCCATCGCAAGGATCGGATCGTTGTTGAGGACCCGGAACGTCGCCTTGTCGGCCTTCTGCGCCACTCCCTCTCGCCAGTCGTGAAGCTCCCGCAGTACCGCGAGCTCCCGTCCGCGCAGCGCCTTCGCGCCCTTCATGCGGAGATACGCCGGCTCGTCGCCGTTGGGCGGGGAGAACCGAGTTCCGGCGAGCAGCTCGAACTCCTCCTCCGCCCAGCTCAGACGCCCCCGCTCCTCGAGTTGCCCGCGCAGGATGTCCCGGAGCTCCGGGAGGTGCCGTGTGTCGGCCGCGGCATAGTCGAGCATACCCTGGGAGAGTGGCCGCGCCGACCAGTCGGCACGCTGGAAACGCTTGTCGAGACGGACGCCGAGATACTTCTCGAGGAGCGCCGCGAGTCCGACGCCGGGTTCGTTGAGGAGCTGTGCCGCGATCCGGGTGTCGAAGAGGTGGGTGGTTCGGAGACCGTATTCACGGTCGAGGAGACGCAGATCGTAGTCGGCGTCGTGAAACACGGTCTCGATCGCCGGGTCGGCGAGCAGGGCGGCGAACGCCGAGAGGCCGCCGACCGCGAGAGGGTCTACCACGGCGGTCTCGGCGCGCGAGGAGATCTGGAGCAGGTAGACGCGGTCGCGGTAGCGGTGGAAGCTTGCCGCCTCGGTGTCTACCGCGAGGAGCGGCTCCGTCTGGAGGCGGGAGATGAGCTCATCGAGCGCAGACGGATCCTCGATCAGGGCCACGGTGAGCTCAGTCAGCTTTCGCGATGAGCTCGAGACCGGCGGCGATCTCGTCGAAGGCCTTGGAAAGCGCCTTGTAGAACTCGGCGTCGGGCTGGGGAGTCCCTCCCATCGCTGCGTCCATCTGGAGCTTGCGTGCGAGCCGGGCGGCGTGACGGATATAGTCTGTGGATGGAGGCATGGTGGAAAGTCGTGGGTCGAGGGTCAAAGGTCGTGAGCTAACCGCCAACACAAGGCTGTAGTATATCTACTTGGACCCGAAGCGGCTTCCACTTTCGACCCTGCGACTATTCCTTGACCCCGATCGATCTGACCGTCTACCCCGACGAATGCGACGCCTTCGGTCATCTCAACCAGGCGTCGTTCCTCAGCCTCTTCGAGCGGGCGCGGTGGGAGATGCTCGCGCGCGGGCCGGGAATGGATGTGTTCACCCGCGCAGGTGCGTGGCCCGCGGTGCGGAAGACGGTCATCGACTATCACGCCGCCGCCTTTCCCGGTGACGTGCTCCGCTTCGAGCACACACTCACCCATCGTGGCCGCACCAGCTTCACCATGCGCCAGACCGCCCGCCGGGTGAAGGACGACACTCTCATCGCCACCGCGGAATTCGTCTTCGTCTGCGTGAATAGAGAGGGGCGCCCCACTCCGCTGCCGACGGACTTCGGGGCGTTCATGGATGCTCCACGCTCCGATCCGGGAGAGGTGCAGCGGGTGATGGTGAACGGCGTCAACCTCGCTGTGGAGGTGCGCGGGGAGGGGCGCGCAATCCTCTTCGTGCACGGCTACCCGCTCGACCGTACGATCTGGGCTGACCAGATCGAGGGGCTCGAGGGTTTCCGGCGCATCGCTCCCGACCTCCGCGGCATGGGCCGGAGCGACGCGCCCGACCTGGGGTACTCGATCGGCACTTACGCCGACGATCTCGCGGCGCTGCTCGATGCACTCCGCGTCGAAGAGGTGGTCCTTTGCGGGCTCTCGATGGGCGGCTACGTGATGTTCGAGTTTCTCCGGCGCTGGCGAGGTCGGGTGCGCGCACTGGTGCTGATGGCGACCCGTGCGGAAGCCGATAGTGCCGAGGGACGGCGGGCCCGCGATACGGCGGCGGCGCTGGTGCGCGATAGCGGGGCCGGTGCGATCGCTGCCTCGATGCTGCCGAAGATGCTCACCCCGGAGACCATCACCGCATTGCCCGAGATGGCCGGACGTGTCCGCGCGCTCATGGCCGCGACGCCCGTTTCCGGTATCGTCGGCGCCCTTGCCGCCATGCGCGACCGCCCCGACAGCACGGGCCTGCTTCCCACGCTCGGCAACATTCCCACCCTCGTCATCGCGGGGGAGGAAGATCAGCTCATTGCCCCCGATGTGGCCCGACGCATGGCGGACGCCATTCCCGGCGCCAGATTCATCCTGATCCGCGGCGCCGGACACCTGCTGTCGGTGGAGAAAGGGAAGGAAGTAGCGCGTGCGATGGGGGAATTCTTGAGGGACCTTTGACCTCCAGCCTACCGCTTCGGTCTCCCCGGCGGAGTGTCACTGTTGAACACTTCCCGATTTTTTTCCACGTATCCGATCTGGGCAGGCGGGACGTCCTCTTCCGGGAAAATGGCCGTTACCGGGCACTCCGGCTCACACGCCCCACAATCGATGCATTCATCGGGATGGATGTATAACTGGTCCTCGCCCTCGTAGATGCAGTCCACCGGACACACATCCACAC
>JBOHSC010000176.1:0-5740 GCA_050733115.1 Gemmatimonadales bacterium | reverse complement strand
CCATCGCGCTCGAGCTCCCGTGGCTCACCGTCACCCTCGCGGAGCCGAATGCACTCTTCGCCGAGAAGCTGCTGACCGGGGCGCGGACGGTCGAGGAGGTGTTGCTTACGGCGACCGGGCAGCCGCTCCGCCTGCGGGTTACCGAGTCGGTTCCTGGCCCCGATGCGGCACCGGGCAAGCCGAGGCGCCTTTCCGAGGCGAGCATGAACGCCGACCGCCTCAAGTCCCTTCGGGCCAGGGACCCGGCCCTCGATATCGCCGCCGATTCGTTAGATTTGGAGATTGTCGAGTAGCTTGCACCCGCGTCTTCAGACCCCTACTTTGCCCGAATCATGGCAGGACTACCCGAGAGCATGGCAGACCTTCAGCAGCTATTTCAGCTCGGCCAGCAGGTCCAGGGCCGGCTTCAACAATTGCAGTCCGAGCTCGCCGGGCGCACCATCGAGACGTCCGCCGGTGGCGGCATGGTCCGGGTCACCGCCGATGGGCGGGGAACGGTGCATGCCGTCGTCATCGACCCCGCGGTGTTTCATGGGCATGACGCCGAATTCCTGAGCGACCTGGTGCTGGCCGCGGTGGCCGAGGCCCAACGCCGGGCGGCCGAGTTGCTTCAGGCCGAGATGCGAAAGGTCCCGACGCTCCCGTTCGCCCCGCCCGTCTGACCGGTGAGTGCCATCGAGGAGCTGATCACGGAGCTGGCCAGGCTGCCGGGGATCGGTCGCAAGACAGCCCAACGTCTCACCTTCCATCTGTTGCAGCAACCTTCCGAACAGGCCGTGCGTCTGTCCTCGGCGCTCATCGCGGTTACCGAGCGGGTGCGTCCCTGTGCGGAATGCGGAAACCTCACCGAGGAGCAGCCGTGCGGGATCTGCACCGATCCCCGGCGCGATGCGGGAGTGCTCTGCGTAGTCGAGGAGGCGTCGGCGGTGGCAGTGGTCGATCGCTCGACCGAGTTCCGGGGGCGGTACCACGTGCTGGGCGGGCGCCTCTCGCCGTTGGACGGAATCGGTCCCGAGTCGCTCCGCCTCGATCTTCTGGTGCAGCGGGTGCGCGAAGGCGGCGTGCGGGAGGTGATTCTGGCCACCAATCCCTCGATGGAGGGTGAGGTCACTGCGACCTACGTTCAGCAGCTGCTCGCCGGCCTCGGGGTCAGGGTCACGCGGCTGGCTCGCGGCCTGCCGATGGGCGGCGACCTCGAATACGTCGACGGGGTAACGCTTGCGCACGCGCTCGTTGCGCGGCAGGACGTGTCCTGATGCGGTCGCGGAGCGTTGTGGTCGTGGGCGGGCTCGCGGCGGGCGCGCTGGCCGGATGGTTCCTGGCGCAGCGGCGGTTCGCGGTCCACCGGCGGGCGCTGTTCGATCGCCGCGCCATCCGCCGCCGGGCCGCGCTCGGATTTCTGGCGGGGCAGAGCGGGGTCGGCACGGTGCGCCTGCTGCGCGACTATCTCGCCTGGGAACGGCATCCGGTTCTCCGGCGCCGCGCCGAGGCAATCGTCCGGCGAATGGAGACGGTCCTGCAATGAGCGGTGCGTCGAGCTGGTCGTTCCGGGAGGAGGACTTCCGGCAGATTCAGGTCATTCTGAGCGAGTTCCTCGGCGAGTCCAGCGCCCGGACGGCGCTCATCGTCGATCGCACCGGACAGATGGTGGCCACCGTCGGCGAGTCACCTGCCTTCGATCCGACGGCATTCGCCTCGCTCACGGCGGCCGATTTCAGCGCCAACGATCAGCTCGCCCGGATGCTCGGCGAGCCCGAGTTCGGCGCGCTCTTCCATCAGGGCGAGCGGGAGTCGATGTACCTCGCCGACGTGGCTCGGCGGGTCATCCTCGTGGTGCTCTTCGACAATCGGACCACGCTCGGTCTGGTGAAATTGCGGGTCAAGTCGGCGGTGACGCGGCTGGGCCTGGTCTTCACCGACATGTTCAATCGAGAAGGAACCAGTGCGCCTGGGGTCGAGACCGAGTTCCTTGGCGAGGCGGAAGACGAGATCGACAAACTCTTCGGGGCCTGAGGGGACATGCGCGCATGTCGATGATCAACTACGCCTCCCGCGAAATCAACTGCAAGCTCGTGTATTACGGGCCGGGGCTCGGCGGCAAGACCACCAATCTGGAATTCGTGTACAACAAGGTCGCGCCGGGCTCGCGAGGGAAAATGATCTCGCTGGCCACGGAGACGGAGCGCACGCTGTTCTTCGATTTCCTGCCGGTGGATCTCGGCACCATCCGCGGCTTCAAGGTGAAATTCCACCTGTATACGGTGCCGGGTCAGGTCTACTACAACGCCTCCCGCAAGCTCATTCTCAAGGGCGTGGACGGCGTGGTGTTCGTGGCCGACAGCCAGATCGAGCGGATGGATGCGAATGTCGAAGCGATGCAGAACCTGTACGAGAACATGTCGCAGCATGGCTACGATCTCACCAAGATCCCGTTCGCCATCCAGTACAACAAGCGCGATCTCCCCAACGCCGCCCCCATCGCCGAGCTCCAGGCCTCGCTCAACCCCGGCTGGCCGGTAGACGACGCCGCCCGCCAGCGCCCGGTGCCCGATCCGTATCACGACTCCGAGTTCCTCGTGACGCAGCAGGACGGGCAGTGGATCGAGCGGGCGCCCTATTTCGAGGCGGTGGCGCTGACCGGCGAAGGCGTCTTCGACACCCTCAAGGCCATCAGCAAGAACGTCGTCAAGACGCTGGGGTAGGTCGCCATGTGGACCCTGCCCAACATCATCACGCTCGTCCGCATCTGCTTCACGCCGGTCATCGCCCTCCTGCCGTTCATCGAGGGCTACTGGCCCAAGCTCATCGCCTTCGTGATCTTCATCGCCGCCGCGGTCAGCGACATCTTCGACGGCTATCTCGCCAGGAGCCGCAACGAGGTCACCGACTTCGGCAAGCAGCTCGATCCGATCGCCGACAAGCTCCTGCTGTTCGCGATGCTCATTCCGATCTACTGGATCTCCCGCCAGCGGCACGATCTGTACGACATCCCCGTCTGGGGCAGCATCCCGCTGTGGGTGTGCCTGCTCCTGATCGGCCGCGAGGTGGCGATGACCGCCTTCCGCTGGTGGGCCAGCCGCCGTGGCGTGGTCATTCCTGCGGGTGGCGCGGGCAAGCTCAAGACGACGATTCAGAACATCTTCATCGGGGCCGTCATACTCTGGTTCGCCTTTCGCGACGCCCGCAAGCCGCTCGGATGGGAGCACAGCCGGTACGCGGAGTACTGGAATCAGTTCCACGGCGGTTTCGTCGCGGTGACGCTCGCAATCGCGGCGCTGCTCACGGTGTACTCCTTCGCCCAGTACCTTTATCGCAACCGCGGGTTATTCTCCGACCGTACTCGTTGACCCGCCCGACGGTGAATAACGAAACTCCATGAACATCGAGCTCGTCACCATCGGCACCGAGCTCCTCCTCGGCTTCACCGTCGACACCAACGGCGTGGAGATTGCGCGCGCGCTCGCGCGGCACGGGGTGCGCCTGGTTCGGCGCACCGCCGTCGCCGACCGTGAGGACGACATCCGCGAGGCGGTGGCCTCGGCGCTGGAGCGCACCGGTGCCGTCCTCACCACCGGTGGCCTCGGTCCCACCCGCGACGACATCACCAAGAAAGTCGTCGCCGACCTCTTCGGCGCGCCGCTCGAGTTCGACGAACGAATCTGGAGCGCGCTGCTCGAGCGCTTCGCCCGCTTTCAGCGCACGCCGGTGCAGAGCAACCGCAGCCAGGCCGAGGTGCCCCGCGGGGCGACGGTGCTGCCCAATCAGTGGGGGACGGCGCCGGGCATCTGGCTCGAGGGGGCGCGGGGATTGGCAGTGATGCTGCCGGGAGTCCCGCTCGAGATGCGAAACCTTCTCGAACACGAGGTGGTGCCACGCATCGCCGCGCGCGGCGGAGGCGCCGTCATCCGCTCGCAGCTCGTTCGTACTTCCGGCGTCCCCGAATCCACCCTCGCGGAACGCATGGGCGAAATCGAACATGACGTGGCCCCACTCACTCTCGCCTACCTGCCGGGGCTGGAGGGTGTGGACCTCCGGCTCACTGCCTGGAATCTCCCGCCTGGCGAGGCCGACCAGCGCCTCCGAGCGGGGGCCAATCTCCTGCGTGAGCGGGCAGGGGAGTTCGTCTACGGCGTGGGCGATACCGATCTCGCCGCCATTGTTCTCGACGAGGCGCGCCGGCGGGGTGTCCACATCGGTGCCGCCGAGTCCTGCACCGGCGGCCTCGTCGGCGAGCGCCTCACCGAGATACCGGGGAGCTCCGAGGTGTTCACCGGCGGCGTGGTGTGTTACGACAATTCGCTCAAGGTCTCACTGCTCGGCGTTCCGGCCGAGCTCATCGAGACGGCAGGAGCGGTGAGTGAGCCGGTCGTGCGTGCCATGGCGAAGGGAGCGGTCGAGCGGCTGGGAGTGGACCTCGCGGTGGCCGTTACCGGAATCGCGGGGCCGGGAGGGGGATCGGCGGAGAAGCCGGTGGGCACCGTGTGGCTCGCGGTGGCGCACGGAGACCAGGTCATGTCCCGGCGGTCGGTGTTCGTGGGGAACCGGCACGACATCCGCCGGCGCGCGGCTCAGGGCGCGCTCTTCATGATTCTCCGACAGCTGCGTGGGTGAACAGAACTGCCACTCTGTCTGTCTCGTACCGGCACGAGACCTGCTATTATCCTTCCATCGTCTCGTTTCAGGGGAACTTGCAAGTGACTGACAAATATCGATTTATCCGAGATGGCCGAAGCAGCGCCACTCCGCTCAATACTGCTGGCGGCATGGGCAAGCCTGCCTCCACGGCCGGTCCGAGCGCCGATGGCGCCGATCTGGCCTCGACCGATATGTCCCCCGAGCCTTCTTCCCGCCAGGAAGACACTCAGTCCGATTTCGGGCAGCTTCCGGTCGAGCCTGATAGTGAGGCAATCCGCCGGCTGGAGGCCGAGCTCGACCAGGCGCGCGACCAGCACCTCAGGCTCGCGGCGGAATTCGACAATTATCGCAAGCGGGTCTCGCGCGAGCGTTCGGAGTTGAGCGACAGGGCGCAGGGGGGTCTGGTGGCCCGGCTGCTCGACGCGCTCGACGACATGGACCGTCTCACCAGCACCATGGAAAATCTTCCGATCGAAGGTCTGCGTGAGGCGCTCAAGCTGGTAGACCGGAAGTTCTGGAAGGAGCTCGAGGCGGCAGGCCTCGAAGCGATCGATCCGGTGGGCACGCCGTTCGATCCGAGCATGCACGAAGCCGTTTCCGTCGCGCCACCGCCGAGCCGCGACATGGACCACATGGTGGCTTCCACCTTCCAGACCGGCTACCGCTTCAAGGGGGGACTGGTCCGCCCCGCCAAGGTGCAGGTGTACTCAGAGCAGGGTCAAGCGTAACGTGGCCGCGCAGGACTTCTACCAGGTACTCGGCGTTCCCGACTCTGCCAACCAGGAGGACATCAAGAAGGCGTACAGGCGCCTCGCCAAGCAATATCATCCGGACGCCAATCCGAACAATCCCAAGGCATCCGAGCGCTTCAAGGAGATCTCCGAGGCGCACACCGTTCTTTCCGACAGCGAGAAGCGCACCCAGTACGACCGGATGCGCCGGTTCGGCGCGTTCGATGGGGCGTCCCGCGGGGAGGGCGCACGCGCCGGGGCCGCGAGCAGCCGGGGTGGCGGCAGTCGCCCCACCGGGACGTTCGACGAGAATGTCGATTTTGGTGACTTCGGCGGCCTCGGCGACATCTTCTCGTCGATCTTCGGCAGAGGCC
>JBOHSC010000175.1:0-5289 GCA_050733115.1 Gemmatimonadales bacterium | reverse complement strand
GCGCTTCCCTGGCCCGCTCCACCGGCCGGAACGGCATCGGGGCGCCCCACCTTCCAGCCGGTTCCCGTCGGACGGTAGCTCCCCACGGCCCGACTCTCGAGTGCGCGGCGCAGCGCATCGGCGCTCGGCCACCGGTTTTCGGGATCCTTCTCGAGACAGCGGGAGACGGCAAGCGCCAGGTCCTCGGGGGTGTCGGGCCGTTTCACGGCCACGTCCGGCGCCACCTCGGTGATCTGCTTCATCAGGATGCCGGCTACCGTTGGAGCGGTGAACGGAAGGTCCCCGGTGAGCATCTGGTAGGCCACGATACCCAGACTGTACAGATCGGACCGTCCGTCGATTTCCCGCTCACCGGCCGCCTGCTCCGGGCTCATGAAGGCCGGGGTCCCGATCGCCACGCCGGCACCGGTCAATGTCGCGGCGGAGGTGGCCGAGAGGGCCTTGGCAATGCCGAAATCGGTCACCATCACCCGGCCCCGGGTTCCCTCGAGGAGGATGTTGTCCGGCTTGATGTCACGATGGATGATGGACAGTGCGTGGGCGGCGCTGAGGGCGTCGGCCGATTCCTTCATGATCCGGCGGACCTCTTCCACCGGCAGCTTGCCGCGCCGGCGGATTCTCGCCGCCACCGACTCGCCGTCCACGTACCCCATCACGAAATACACCAGCCCCGCGCCGTCGCCGACCGAGTGGATGGGCACGATGTGCGGGTGGGACAGGCGCGCCGCCGTTTGCGCCTCGCGGGTAAACCGCTCGCGGATGTCCTGCTGGAAGGCGAGCTCCGGCGGCAGCACCTTGATGGCTACGCGACGCTGCAGCCGCTCGTCGCGGGCGCGGTATACCACCCCCATGCCGCCGCGGCCGATCTCTCCTTCGATCGTGTACGCGTTGCCAAGGGCTTCACCCAGGCGGGCGGCTAGTGGTCTGTCGCGTGGCTCGGTCATGGGCTGTGGGGCCGATCGGGCATGGCAGACAATCTGTACGCGCGGGGGGCCCGCGGCAACCGAAGACATTCACCGCAGCCAATTTGGCAGCGGCGGCTCCGGAGTCCGACATTCTCACCATGGCACGGGGCCAGGCCGGTGGTGCGGGGAACAAAGCCCCAGCGTAAGTTGTTGTGGGGCAATCGCGGACAACCGGGGCTGGTGGCACGAGGAGTGCGAAGCCACCCGTGATCCGACCCAACCCTGTCATTCTTCCCCGAAAACCGGGGATCTGGAAGGAGTAGTATCGAATGGCTGAACGACTGACACTGCCCGTGTTGCCATTGCGGGAGGTCGTGCTGTTCCCAGGCGTCACAGCGCCGATCGGCGCCGGGCGCCCAGCCACGCTGAGAGCCATAGAGGCCGCCCTGGCCACACCCGACCGGCTGGTCTTCGCGGTTTCGCAACGGCAAAACGTGGAAAATGTCGCCCCCGACGTGCTGTACACGATCGGCACCATCGCCCGCATCGGACAACTGCAGCGCGGACTCTCCGGCATGCAGCTCCTGCTGAACGGCGAGCGCCGGGGAATCGCGATTCATTATAGCGACAAGGAAGGATACCTCCAGGCGATCGTCCGGGAGGCCGAGGAAATGCTGCCGCTCAACGCGGAGGATCCGGCGTTCGTGGCCCTCCACCGCGAGGCCCGTGTGCGGGCCGCGGAGCTGGGCCAGAAGTCGGGTCTGCCGGACGAGGTTGTGCAGCAGGTTCTCGCTGGGGTGAACGAGCCCGGCAAGTTTGCCGATCTCGTGGCCGGGTACATCGATATCGCCCCTGGCCAGCGGCAAATCCTCCTCGAGACGCTCGGCGTCGAAGAGCGGCTGCGCCGAGTGCTGGTGCACGTCCAGCGGCAGATCGGTGTGCTCGACGCGCAGGAGGACATCAAGTCCCAGGTCCAGGAAGAGCTGGGCGAGCGCCAGCGGGAGATGTTCCTTCGCGAGCAGCTCAAGACCATTCGCCGCGAGCTGGGAGAGGACGACGAGCGGGACGATCTCCAGGAGCTGAAGGACAAGATCGCCGCGCTCGACCTGCCGCCGGAGGCGCGGAAAGAAGTCGATCGCGAGATGAGCCGGCTCAACCGGATCGGACGCGAGTCGATGGAGTCGCAGGTCGTCCGCACCTTCCTGGAGAACGTCCTCGAGCTTCCGTGGAACGAGCGGAGCAAGGAGCACCTTGCCCTCCCCGAAGCGCAGCGGATCCTCGACGAGGATCACTACGCGCTCGGTGACGTGAAAGACCGCGTACTGGAGTTCCTGGCCGTGCGCCAGCTCAGGCTGCAGCAGGCCGAGGCAGCGCGCGCGGAGGAGGCCGGTGAGGTTGAGAACGAGGCCGAGGAGATGGGCGATGGCGAGTCTACCGACGCGCCGCAGGCCACCGCCACGGTGCCGGCACCCAACGCACCCGTGCCCGGCAACGAAGACGACCGCACCGCGCGGGGACCAATTCTGCTGTTCGTGGGCCCTCCGGGCGTCGGCAAGACCTCGGTGGCCAAGTCGATTGCCCGCGCGATGGGGCGCAAGTACGTGCGCATCTCGCTGGGCGGCGCGCGCGACGAGGCCGATATCCGCGGTCACCGCCGCACCTACGTAGGCGCCATGCCCGGCCGCATCGTCCAGGGGATGAAGCAGGCCGGAACGAAGAATCCCGTCTTCCTTCTCGACGAAGTGGACAAGCTGGGCGTTTCGTTCCAGGGAGATCCGGCGAGCGCGCTGCTCGAGGTACTCGATCCGGCCCAGAACGACAGCTTCGTTGACCACTATCTGGGCGTGCCGTTCGATCTGAGCGAGGTGCTCTTCATCGCCACGGCCAACTTCATCCAGAACATCCCCGGGCCGTTGCTCGACCGGATGGAAGTGGTGGATTTCGCGGGCTACACCGAGCGGGAAAAGCAGGAGATCGCCCGGAAATACCTGATCCCGCGCCAGTTCACGGAGAACGGCGTGGACACCGATCGCCTCGAGATCACCGACGAGGCGCTCGCGGAAGTCATCACGAGCTATACCCGCGAGTCCGGCGTGCGTCAGCTCGAGCGGGAAATCGGACGGCTGGCCCGCAAGGTCGCCCGGAAGATTGCCGCCGGCGAAGTGCAGCGGCTGACGATCGATCGCCCGTTAGTGGACGCTCTGCTCGGCCGGCCCAAGGTCCATCCGGAAAAGATGGCCCGGCACGACGATGTCGGCGTAGCCACCGGCATGTTCTACACTCCGGTCGGCGGCGACATCATGTTCGTCGAGGCGTCCACGATGCGCGGCAAGGGCGAGCTCGTGCTCACCGGCCAGTTGGGAGACGTGATGAAGGAATCGGCCCGCGCGGCGTGGACGTACGCACGCTCACACGCGGCGGCGCTCCAGATTGCCGACGAGATGTTCGACCGGGACATCCACATCCACGTGCCGGCGGGCGCCATTCCCAAGGACGGTCCGTCCGCGGGAGTCACCATGGCCTCGGCGGTCGTTTCGGCCCTTTCAGGTCGTGGGGTCCGGCACGACGTGGCGATGACGGGGGAGATCACGCTCCGCGGGCGCGTGCTGCCCATCGGCGGCGTCAAGGAGAAGATCCTCGGCGCGGTCAGGGCAGGCATCAACAAGATCATCCTGCCCAAGGAAAACGAGCCCGACCTCGAGGATTTGCCCAAGGAAGTCCGTGACCGGATCGAGATTTTCCTGGTGCAGGAGCTCGGAGAGGTACTGGCCCTCACGCTGCGGGGGGCCACGTATCGCGAGGGTCGTCTCCTCTTCGGCGACGAGAAGAATCCTCGCGACGTGATGCCCCTTTCGACGGGGCTGAGGCATTAACTGCCGAGAGAAATGAAGTGACAAGAGAGAAGGGAGAACTTTACTCGGTTCTCCCTTCTTTTTTCTCCCTTCTCAGCGTCCTCACCGCCGCGTGTGCCAGGTCTCCTGCGGTGGCCCCGTCTGCCGGAAACCCCGCCCACCCGACGCTCACGTGAAGCGGAATCTGCTCGCCCTCGTGCGTGGTGGCCGTATGGGTGCCGAGCACGGTACGGAGCTTGTCTGCGAGCACCGAGGCCCCCTCGGGTCCACCGCCGCGGAGTATCATCCCGAACTCCTCCCCGCCGAACCGGCCGATCACGTCACTCGCCCTCACGCTCGAGCGGAAGACGTTGGCCACGTGGAGCAGCACCTGGTCGCCGATGAGGGTGCCGTAGCGCTCGTTCACCTCGTGAAAGCGATCGAGGTCGAACACGACGAACGCCAGCGGGCCGCCGTGACGGCGGCAGTAGTCCACCGCATTCTCGAGCTCGGACATGAGCGTCGTCGAATTGAGAAGTCCGGTAAGGTCGTCGCGGTGGAGCAGCTCCCGAAGCCGGCGCCCGCGCTCCGCCCGGGTGATGACCGTCTGGGTGACGACCTCGGCGTCGGCGGGGAAGGGAAGAAAGTCGTCAGCGCCGGCTCGCAGCCCGGCGATGCGATCGGCCACCGAGTCGGAGCCGAGGAGGAGAATGGGGAGGACGCGAAAGCGAGGGTCCTGCCGCACCATGCGCACCACCGCCTCGCCGGCCGCGTCGGGAAGGGCGACGGAGAGAATCAGCAGGTCGGGCACCTCGCGGTCGAGCAGCTCACGCACCGCCTGGCCGAGCAGGCACCGCACCACCCGGATGTTGCATTCCTCGAGCCACGCGGAGACGGCCGCCGCGCGTTCGGCGTCGTGCTCGGCGAGCAGGACCGTCGAGGGGGGCGCACCGGAGCGCGCGAGGGTCCGGGCGTAGCGGGGGAGTTGTTCGACCATCCGCTCGATCGGAAAGACCGCGTCCACTCCCGCCGCCACCGCGCGCAGCCGGTCTACCGCGCGCAACGTCTCGATGAGCACGACGGCCCGCGGGCGGGTTTCGCGCCGTGCGGTCCATGCGGAGGCGATGGCCGATGGGTCTCCCTCGCCGGCCGCGGTGCCGATGACGACGAGATCGGGGGATCCATCGGAGAGGACGCTGAGCGGATCCTCGCGGCGATCGCCCACACGTACCTCGTATCCGGTGATCCGGAGCGCGCCGATCAGGTCGTCACGCTCCTTGCCCGGTGGGAGGATGACGATCGCCTGCGAGCGCGACGGCCGCGGCTCGGCAGGCGGAGCGATGTTGAGCCGCGAACGGTGAAGGATCTTGGCGAGACGCTCGATGCCCTCCTGAATGCGCCCCGCCTCGGATACCGGCGGTGCCTTGGCAAGCCACGATTCGAGCCCTCGCGCAACTTCGCTGATCTCGGGGAATCCGTATGATCCCCCCGATCCGGCCAGCCGGTGGAACCGGGTCCTCAGCGACGCGGCCGACTCCCCCTGTCCGGCCCTG
>JBOHSC010000174.1:0-7263 GCA_050733115.1 Gemmatimonadales bacterium | reverse complement strand
GCGACATCTTCTCGTCGATCTTCGGCAGAGGCCGGCGCGAAGAGCCGGTCGCCGAGACGCTCGAGACGGTGGTCGAGATTCCTTTCCGGATCGCCGTGCTCGGGGGCAAGGTGCCCGTTACGCTCATGGTCACCGAGACCTGTCCCACCTGCCATGGCAGCGGCGGCGCGCCCAACGCCACCATGTCCACCTGTCCCGAATGCAACGGCCGGGGCACCATCTCCTTCGGCCAGGGCGGCTTTTCCGTCAACCGTCCCTGCCCGATGTGCCGGGGCCGCGGGAAGATTCCTTCCGAGCCGTGTCCCACGTGCGCGGGCGCCGGCGAGGTTCGTACCGAGCGCCGCGTGGTCATCACCGTTCCGCCCGGCACCGAGAGCGGGGCTCGAGTCCGGCTCAGAGGCCAGGGCCAGCCGGCGCGTCCCGGCGGAGCACCCGGCGACCTCGTCGTCACCTTCCAAGTGCTTTCCGACCGCTTCTTCCGGAGGGAAGGGCTGGACATCGTCTGCGAGGTGACGGTCAACGTCGCCCAGGCGATCCTCGGCACCCGGCTCCGGGTGCGAACGATCGATGGCAAGCGGGTGATGCTCAAGATTCCTTCCGGTACGCAGCCGGGAAGGAAGTTTCGCATCAAGGGGCAGGGAATCGAGAAAAATGGAAGGCGGGGAGATCAGATCGTGCAGGTGCAGGTGACGGTTCCGGCCGATCTCACTCCGGAGCAGCAGGAGCTGTTCAAGAAATTCGCGGATCCTGCCGGGCTGAGTTACTGACCCTCGCGCGCAGTCCCCCCGGCCGACAGCAGACCCTCCACCAGAATCCGATGGCTTCCGCGCTCCGCCTCCGGCGCGGCGGGTCGGCGCTGCACGTAGCTGCCGTCGGGCCGCAGCTCCCACGCCTGGCGATTGTCCTGCCAGAGGAAGAGCAGCAGGTCTCTCAGCGCCTGCCGGTGGGCCGGCTCCTCCACCGGCGTCACCGCCTCGATGCGGCGGTCGAGGTTTCGGGGCATCCAGTCGGCCGAACCGATGTAAACCTCCTCCTCGCCGCCGTTCAGGAAGTAGAAGGCCCGCGAATGCTCCAGGAACCGTCCGACGATGCTGATCACCCGGATGTTCTCGCTGATTCCCGGGAGCCCCGGCCTGAGGCAGCAGATTCCCCGCACGATCAGGTCGATCGCCACGCCCGCTTGCGACGCGGCGTACAGCGCGGCGATGAGATCGGGATCGACCAGCGCGTTCATCTTCGCCATGATTCTCGCGGGCCTGCCGGCGTGCTGGCACTCCACTTCACGGTGGATCATCGCGAGAAAGCGATCGCGCATGCCGCGGGGCGCGACGATGAGCTTGCGGTAGCCGACCGGTGAGGCGAAGCCGGTGAGGACGTTGAAAAGATCGGTGAGGTCGGCGCCGAGGTCGGGGTTGGCGCTCAGCAGTCCGAAGTCGGTGTAGAGGCGTGCCGTCTTCGGGTTGTAGTTGCCGGTACCGATGTGGAGGTAGCGGCGCATCGTGTCGCCCTCGCGCCGCACCACCAGCATCACCTTGGCGTGGGTCTTGAGTCCGGCCACGCCGTAGCTCACGTGCACCCCGACGTCCTCCAGCCTCTGCGCCCAGATGATGTTGTTCTCCTCGTCGAACCGCGCCTGCAGCTCGATGAGCACCGCCACCTGCTTTCCCCGCTCGGCGGCCTGCACCAGCATCCGCGCGATGCTGGAGTCTCCGCCTGTCCGGTACAGCGTGAGCTTGATCGCGAGAACGTCGGGATCCTCCGCCGCTGTCTGAATGAATCGCTCGACCGAGGTGGCGAAACTGTCGTAAGGATGGTGAAGAAGGACGTCGCCTTCGCGGATCACGTCGAAAATGTTCCGGGGCGCTACCAGGCGCGGGGGTGTGCCCGGGTGGAACACCGGATCCTTCAGCGCGGCCAGGTCGAGGGAGGCGAGGGTGAGCAGGTCGGCGGTGTCCATGAGACCCTGCGCCTCGTAGAGATCGTCCGAGGTGAGGGGACGTGCGGGCGGCTCCTGCTGCTCGGTGAACTCGACGAGCAGCATCTCTCTCAGCGACATCGGCATCGAGGTGTGCACCTCGATCCGCACCACCTCCGCGAACCGGCGGTTTCTCACCTCTTCCTGGATCAGACTCAACAAGTCTTCCGCTTCGTCGCCGTTGTCGATCTGCAGGTCGGTATTGCGCGTGATCCGGAAGGTATACCACCCGAGGATCTCCACCCCCGGAAACAACGCCTCGAGGTTCGCGCCGATCACCTGCTCGAGGGGGATAAAGTGATTGGGGGTCGGCAGCGGAACCCACCGCGGCAGGATCTTGGGCACCTTCACCCTGGCGAAGCGCTCCTCACCGTCCGTGTCCCGTAACACCACGGCGAGGGAGAGGCTCAGATTCGAGATGTAAGGAAAGGGATGGCCCGGATCGACGGCCAGTGGCGTGAGGACGGGAAAGACGTTCGAGCGGAAATAGGCGTCGACCTGCTCGCGATCGGCCCGGCTCAGCTCGTCCGCGCTGGGGTGGAGGGTGAGCCCGTTCTGCGCGAGCACAGGGAGCACCTCCTCCATCAGGCACTGCCGGTGCTGCCGCACCAGCTCGCGCACCGTTCCAGAGATGGCCCTGAGCTGATCTTCCGGCGTCATGCCGTCGGCGGTGCGCTCGACGATTCCCGCGGCGACCTGCTGCTTGAGACCCGCCACTCGGACCTGGTAAAACTCGTCGAGATTGCTGCTGAAGATGCCGAGGAACTTGAGGCGTTCGAGGAGCCGGGTGCGGGGGTCCAGCGCCTCGTGCAGGACCCGCCGGTTGAACTCGAGCCAGGAGAGCTCGCGGTTCAGGTATAACGACGGGTCGCGCAGGTCGGCCGCGGGAGACGCGGTAGGCTGGAGCCGGAGATCGGTCACGCCCTAATGTACGGCACCGGCTGAGGCGATGGAACAAAATGTAACGGCTCGGTAACGCTGCTCCGGTCTCAGCTCCTCTTCTTCGGGCTGAACAGCAGCGAGAGAATGAGGCTCACGATCCCGATTACCAGCCCGCCCCAGAACGCCGGCCAGAATCCGGCCACGGCGAAGCCGAGCGCCCAGCGCGCCGAGAGCCAACCGGTGACCATCAGCATCAGGGCATTGATGACCAGCGTGAAGATGCCCAGCGTGACGACGATGAGCGGGCAGGTGAGAATGGTGAGCAATGGCCTCAGGAGGCTGTTGACCAATCCGAACACCGCCGCCACCATCAGCAGCTGCAGTATGGTCCCGTTGAAATCGAGGCCGGTGATGAAATAGCAGGCCACCCACAGCGCGGCGGCGTTGAACACCCAGTGCATCAGGAGGGAGCGCATGGGACTCTCCGGTTCGGGGTCTTCAGGCGATGACGCCGCCGCCCAGCACTTGGCCTTCGTAGTCGTACAGCACTCCGGACTGTCCCGGCGTAATGGCCCGCACCGGTGTGTGCAACGCAAGAGCGACGCTCTCGCTGCTCACGCTTGCCACCGTGGACGGCACCCCCCTCGCCCGATGACGGATTTGCACCTCGCACGCCCGGCCGGGCCGGAGCGGCTCCCCGAGCCAGTTGATCTCCTCGAGCACGACACGATGTCCCGCCAGCTCTTCGGCGGAGCCCACAACGACCTCGCGGCTCTGGGGGCGGATCGCTACTACGAAGCGCGGCGCCGCCGATCCTCCGGGGAGCCCCTTCCGCTGGCCGATGGTGTACCGGGCGTAGCCGCGGTGCTCGCCGATCACCTCCCCGGTCGTCGTGACCAGGGGACCGGGTGAAAGCGCGGGAGCATCGGCGGGAAGATGGCGCTCCAGCACGCCGGCGTAGTCGTCGTCGGGCACGAAGCAGATCTCGACCGACTCCGTCTTGTCCGCGGTGGTGAGCCCGAGGGCCCGTGCATACGCGCGCGTCTCGGTCTTCGAGAGCTCCCCGACGGGAGTCAGCATGCGGGCGACGACTTTCCGGTCGATCCCCCAGAGGAAATAGCTCTGGTCCTTGTTCCGGTCACGCCCGCGATAGAGTCTGCCGTTCCGCGCGACGGCATAGTGGCCGGTGGCGATGTACCGGCAGTCGAGCGCATCGGCGTGGGCGAGCAGGTCGCGAAACTTGGTGAATGAATTGCAGCGAACGCAGGGAATCGGCGTGCGTCCCCGGCTGTACTCGCTCACGAAGTTCTGGATGACGTGCAGGTTGAATCGGTCCTCGAGATTGAGCACGTAGTGGGGAATCCCGAGGGCATGCGCCACGTCGCGCGCGTCGTTGATCGAGTCGAGCGAGCAGCAGGGGCGGTCGGGCACCGAGTCGCCGTAGCAGAAGAGCTTCATGGTGGCGCCGACCACATCGTAGCCCTGCTCGACGAGCCGCGCGGCGGCCACCGAGCTGTCCACGCCTCCCGACATGGCGACCAGCACGCGGTCAAGCACGGCCCAGCACTCCCGCGAGCTTCCGGACCCTGGCCACCACGTCGGGCATCACCTCCGCCACCCGGTCCACGTCTCCCTCGGTGCTTCCATGACCCAGGCTGAAGCGCACGGCCCCAAGCGCCAGATCGCGCGGGACGCCCATCGCGATCAGCACGTGCGACGGTTCCACCGCCCCGGTGGAACAGGCCGAGCCGCCCGATGCAGCCACGCCGGCCAGGTCGAGGTGCATGAGGAGTGCTTCGCCGTCGGCGCCAGCCACCGCCACGCTCACCACGTGTGGCGCGCGCTCGCCTGCTTCCGCGCTGACGACGAGATCGGTGATGGCGGCCTTGAGCCGCTCGGCCAGCCGATCCCTGAGCCTCCCGAGCCGCACCGCTTCCTGCTGCTGCTCGCCAGCCGCGAGCTCAGCGGCCTTTCCCAGCCCCACCGCGCCGGCCACGTTCTCGGTGCCCGGCCTGAGGCCGTGTTGCTGGCTCCCACCGTGAATGATCGCCTCGACCGCCTTGCGATCGCGCACCACGAGCGCGCCTATGCCCTTCGGCGCGCCGATCTTGTGCCCCGACAGGGTGAGCATGGTGCAGGAGACGTCGCGGAGCGTGACGGGCACCTTGCCGAAGGCCTGGACGGCGTCGGTGTGGAGGATGACGCCCGCGGCGCGGCAGCGTCCGGCAATCTCCGCCATCGGCTGGATGACGCCCGTCTCGTTGTTGACCCACATGACGGACACGACGGCCGGATGCTGCGCGAGAGCGGCATCGAGGGCGTCGAGGTCGAGTCTCCCCAGGACGTTCACCGGCAGGATGACCTCGCGCCCGCCCAGCCGGCAGACGGCGTGGGCCGCCGCGAGGATGGCCTTGTGCTCGATGGCCGATACCGCCACGCACATCTCGGCGCCCCGTTCGCGCGCAGCGAGGGCGGCGCCGACGATGCCGAGATTGTCGGCCTCAGTGCCGCCCGAGGTGAAGATCACCTGGTTCGGTTCGGCGCCCGCTGCCTCGGCCACCCGCCGCCGGGCCAGTTCCATCCCGGCCCGGGCCGCCCGGCCGAACCGGTGGCTGCTGGAGGGGTTCCCGAACGTCTGGTCGGTGAGATACGGCAGCATGGCCTCGAGCACCTCGGGGCGAACCGGGGTCGTGGCGGCGTGATCGAGGTAGACGGGTGGGTGGGGCATGGGGAGGAAATTAAGCAGGCGTTGGCGCCACTGTCATCCCGAGCGGATGACAGTGTGATCCGCGACCCCTCTACATGCTCCGCACTCCGAGCGCCACCACATCTTCAACGTTCATCGTCTCATGGGTGAAATACGGTTCTCCGTAGCGGGCGCGAATGAACGACCCGTAGTGCGCGTTCTGGGTCTCGACCAGCGAATACAGATCCTGCCCGGTGGGAAAGATCTCGCCCGCCGCCTTGGCGCCGTCGAACTGGCTCGCGTAGCATCGGATGGCCGCCATTTTCCTCTCGAACTGGGCGGAGATGTCCACCACGAATGTGGGTTTGAGCGGGTCTTCGCGGTACGACAGGGCGTACAGAATCTTGTACGGGCGGTGGGGGCTGCCCGAGGCATCGTATTTCTCCAGGCCGGCCAGGAAGCAGGCATCGCGGCCGAGCTCGGAGGCCACGCGGTGGTCGGGGTGGCGCCCCACCGCGAAGGGGAGGATGACCACCCGCGGCGCGAAGTGGCGGATCTGGGCAACCACTACGCGCCTGGAAGCCTCGTCGTTGTGCAGATGGGCGTCCGAAAGCCCCGCGTTGCGCCGCTCGGCGACCCCGAGCACGACGGCCGCGCGCTCCGCCTCTTCGGCCCGAAGCGATGTGCTCCCGCGGGTTCCCGATTCGCCGGCGGTGAGGTCGAGGATCCCGGTACGGTGTCCGGCGTCCACGGCCTTGAGAAGCGTGCCGGCGCAGGTGAGCTCGGCGTCGTCACGGTGCGCCGCGATGGCGAGGATGTCTACGGGCATGGGGAACGAATATAGCTATTCATGGCGGAGCGCCTCGACCGGGTCCATTCGGGCGGCCCGGTTGGCCGGATACAGCCCGAACGCCAGCCCGATGCCGATGCTCACGCCGCACGCCAGGACGGCGCTCCAGAGCGGCACGGCCGACTCGAGGCGCAGGGCAGCCTTGAGCACCTCCCCCGAGAGCAGGCCGACCGCGATGCCGAGCAGCCCGCCGATGAAGGTCAGCGTCGCCGCCTCGACGAGGAACTGCCAGAGAATTTCCCGCCGGGTGGCGCCGAGCGCCTTCCGGAGGCCGATCTCCTTGGTACGGTCGGTCACGGAGACCATCATGATCGCCATGACCCCGATTCCCCCTACCAGAAGGGCCACGCTCGACAGCGAGACCATCGCCAGAAAAAAGTAGGTGGTGAACTTGCCGACTACGTCGAGGATCTGGTCCTGGCTGAGCAGATCGAAGGTATTGGGCATTCCAGGTCGCAGGTTGCGCACCCGGCGAAGCGCCACCGTAGCCAGGTCGCGTGCCGCTTCGGGGTCTACATGGGCGCGCGGGCGCACGGCGATGAAGAGGCTGTTGGTTTCGTCGTAGCGGAAGTTCTGCCGCGCGGCCTCGAACGGAACTACACCGCCCACTTCCTGACCAGGCGGCTCGAAGATGTTGCCGGGCTTCTGGTACACTCCGATGATGAGGAGCGACTTGCCTCCTACCCGCACGTATCGGCCGAGCGGGTCGATACGCCCGAAGAGGCGGTCGGCCACGTCGGCCTCGATCACGATCACCTCGTCTCCGGAAAGCTCGCCCCGCGTGAACAACCTCCCGCGGAGGAGAGTGCCGCCCTGAATGTCCATGTAGTGATCGTCGGCGCCGAAGATCGTGAGCGTCTGGGTATGCTC
>JBOHSC010000173.1:0-1917 GCA_050733115.1 Gemmatimonadales bacterium | reverse complement strand
CTCGGGCCTGGTGGGCCGCGGCGAGGTGGTCTACCTCGACAAGCTCGACCACGCCTCGATCGTCGACGGCGCCAAGCTGTCCTACGGCGATACCGAGCGCTTCAACCACGGCGACCTCGCCAATCTCGAGCGCCGCCTCGAGCGGAACGGCGGCACCCGCGGCTCCATGATCGTGGTGGACGGCGTGTATTCGATGGAAGGCAACGTCGCCGACGTACCGGGGCTGGTCCGCATCGCCCGGAAGTACGGCTCCGCCCTGGCCCTCGACGACGCGCACGCCCTCGGTGTCCTCGGCCCCAATGGCGACGGCACCGCCGCGCACTACGGCATGACCGACGACGTGGACATCATCGCCGGCACCTTCTCCAAGTCGCTGGCGTCGATCGGCGGCTTTGTGACGGGCAGCGAGAACGTCATCCACTACCTCAAGCACCACAGCCGCCCGCTCATCTTCACGGCGTCGCTCCCCCCGGCCAACACCGCCGGCGTGCTCGCCGCGCTGCAGGTGCTCCAGGACGAGCCGCACCGGCGCGACCAGCTCTGGGCCAACACCCGCCGCCTGCACGCCGGCTTCCGCAGCCTCGGCTTCGACATCGGGCCCACCGAAACGCCCATCGTGCCCGTGCTCATCGGCCCGCTGGAAAAGACCTTCCTCATGTGGCGCCGTCTCTTCGACGCCGGGGTGTTCACCAATCCGGTGGCGCCGCCGGCGGTGCAGCCGTCGCAGTGCCGGCTCCGGACCAGCCTCATGGCCACGCACACCTTCGAGCAGATCGATTTCGCGGTCGAGCAGTTCGGCCGTATCGGACGGGACCTGGGGGTCATCTGAGCGAACCGCCCCGCGTCCGAGCGGCGCGCGACAGGCGAGACATCGATCGGTTCATCGACCTGCCCTACCGACTCCACGAGCGGGACCCTCTCTGGGTCCCGCCGTTGCGTCGGGACGTCGAGTTGCTCCTCTCCCGCAAGAAGAACCCCTTCTTCGAGCACGGCGACGCGGAATACTTCCTCGCCGAGCGCGACGGCGAGGTCGTCGGGCGCATAGCCGCCATCACCAACCGCCTGCACAACGAGACCCACGACGACCGGGTGGGCTTCTTCGGCTTCTTCGAGTCGGTGGACGATCAGCCGGTGGCCGACGCGCTCTTTTCCGCCGCGGCCGCCTGGTGCCGCGAGCGGGGACACGACGTCCTCCGCGGGCCGGCGTCGTTCTCGGTGAACGATGAGTGCGGCCTGCTGGTCGACGGGTTCGATTCGCCGCCCACGCTCATGATGCCGCACAATCCCCGGTACTACATCCAGCTCCTCGAGCGGGCCGGCTTCGTGACGGCGAAGAACCTCCTCGTGTACCAGGGCGGCGCCGAGGAGCACTACGTTCCCGTTCCCGAGCGGCTGGCGCGCGGCACCGAGCTGATCCGCAAACGGATGGGAATCGAGATCCGTCCGCTCAACATGAAGGACTTCAAGGGCGAGGTGGAGCGAATCAAGGAGCTCTACAATGCCGCCTGGGAGAAGAACTGGGGATTCGTGCCGATGACCGATCACGAGATCGATCATCTCGCCGAGCAGTTCAAGCCGGTGGTCATCCCCGAGCTGGTGCCGATGGCGGAGAAGGACGGGAAGGTGATCGGCTTCGGCATCGCGCTCCCCGACCTCAACGTGATCTTCCGGACCAACCGGAAGGGCCGGCTCTTTCCGATGGTTCTCAGGCTCCTCTGGGCGCTCAAGACCCGGAAGATCCGCCGGGCTCGCATTCTTCTCCTCGGCATCACCCCCGAGTATCGCGGCAAGGGCATCGACGCGATGCTCTATCATTGGATCTGGACCCGCTCCGGCGAGCGGCAGATCTACTGGGGCGAGGCCGGATGGATTCTGGAAGACAATCCCGCCATGAACGCCGGCCTCGAGAAGATGACC
>JBOHSC010000172.1:0-2134 GCA_050733115.1 Gemmatimonadales bacterium | reverse complement strand
GGTCCAGGACCGACGGGTGGATCGACGACCTCGAGACCGGCACCCTCTCGCGCCTCACCAGCACCGGAAACGTCACCTTCGCCCAGTGGAGCAGAGACGGAAAGAGTGTCGTGTACTCGGCGCCGAGCGGATCGAAGTGGGGAGTGTGGGAACAATCGGCGGGCGGAGGGACCAAACCCCGATTGTTGCTGGAGGTGCCGTCCCTGACACCGGTCGCAGACCTCGCGCCAGACGGTCGTTCGGCATTGCTGGGGACGCTCACGGACCAGACGTGGGACGTGCAGAGCGTGAGGCTCGACTCCAGTCACGTGGTTCAGCCGTTCCACGCGACCCGCGGCACCGACACCGGTCCCCGGATCTCGCCGGACGGACGGTGGGCGGCGGTGGTGAGCGATGAAACCGGGACAGTCGAGGTGTACGTTCGCTCGTATCCGGACCCGGCGGTCAAGGTCCAGATTTCAGTGGGAGGCGGATACGGCGCAGTCTGGTCGGCCGACGGCTCCCGCCTGTACTACTCCACGGGGACCGTGGTGGTCGAGGCCAGGATCGCAACCACACCCGGCTTCCGGGTGCTCGCCCGCGACACCGCGTTTACCCGGGTGCCAAACACCTTCAGTGGTGGCAGCGCGCCCTACGACATCACCCGCGACGGATTGCGCTTAGTCATCCCGAGCACGCCAACCGCTGCCTACCCGCTGATCGTTGTCCCCAACTGGCGGAACGAGCTGCGCGAGCGCCTGGCGGCGAATCGGAAGTAGGGCGCCCGCGGCCCGGTCGTCCGACTACGGGTTCCTGGTGCCCTCGGTCCGAAGGCTGCGGACCGAGTCGGCCCCCTTGGTGGCGTAGTGGGCGGTCGTGGTCCCCACCAGCTTGCCGTCCACCAGCCGGGTCACGCTGTGGGTCGTGACCTGCACACCCTTTCGGAGCACGCTCTCGTAGGGACCCGCGTCGGCGATGAGGCTGTCACCCGAGGCGGTGACGGTCACCTTGACCGGCTTCCGCTTCGCGAAGTTGAAGGCCCAGCCCGTGTTGTCGGCGACCAGCTCGTAGGTGACGAGCACGCTGTCGGCGTCTTGGGCCATGGTGCGCATGGTCCACTTCCCGGCGACGTCGGCGAGCGAGATCGGCGCTGGGGCCGCGGGCTCGGGGGCCGGGGCTGGCGCTGCCGCCGCGGCGGTGTCGGCGGCCGGCTGCTCCTTGGGCTTCTCACAGGCGACGAGCAGTGCAACACAGCAACAGAGTCCAAGGCGACGCATGGGCTTTCTCCCGGGTTGTGAATCTGAGATTCTCGCGTGGGGCACGTTCCCGGTGCGAACGTACCGCCGAGAACGGGTTCGGGCAACGCGCGCGCACGGACAGGCACGGGCAGCTCTGGGGCTTGGGTTCGCGGTCCTCGCGGCCACGGCGCCGCTTGCCGCCCAAGGCCTCAGCGGCGCGGCCGTCGAGGGCCGCGTGCTCGGCGCGGACAGCACCGTCCTGGAGCAGGCGATCGTCCGGGTGTCCAACGTCTCCAATGGCGGGCGCTGGGAGACGAGGACCAACGCGCGCGGTCGGTATTTCATCGAGAATCTGTCGGTTGGGGGACCCTACCGGATCGAAGTCCGCGCCATCGGATTCGCCCCCGTTGCTGGACAACCTGGGCGAGGCACCGGGAAGCCGGGCGGAGCGCTACCGCGTGGATGAGGCCGGTCACACGGCTCTACTGACGGGCACATACACCCCGACGCCTCCCGTTCGAGCATCCCTTGGCGGTACGACCCAGACCCTGCCGGACGGACACACTCTGGTGGCCTTCGGCGACGGCGGCGCGGTGCAGGAGTTCGATGGCAATGGAGCGGTGGTGTGGAAGATCGAAGGAAACCCCGGCTACATCTTCCGGGCTCAGCGGATTCTATCGCTGTATCACCCGGAGATCGGCCTGGTGCGGTGATCCCCCTCCGACCTCGTGCTCAGGGTGGTTTTGCCCGCCGTGAGATCCGGCTCACGCAGAGCGGTTCGCTCCGGGCGGGACCAGCTCGCTGCCGGACGCAGCCGCCTGCAGGCCGGCGAGGGGGGTGACGCGCCCGCACGCGACGGGTCTCGGCATCCCGGCGGTCCGCTCCGGGTGGGACCAGCTCGCTGCCGGACGCTGCAG
>JBOHSC010000171.1:0-7733 GCA_050733115.1 Gemmatimonadales bacterium | reverse complement strand
TCGGGCCGGTGACGAGCACCATGCCGTACGGATTCAGGATGGCCCTCATCAGATCCTTCTCGGCTTTGACCTCGAATCCGAACTTGGTCAGGTCGAGGGTCAGATTGCCCTTGTCGAGAATACGGAGCACGATCTTTTCGCCGTACAGCACCGGGAGCGTGGACACGCGGAAGTCGATGACCCGGTTGCCCATTTTGAGCTTGAGGCGCCCGTCCTGCGGCACCCGACGCTCGGCGATGTTGAGCTGAGAGAGAATCTTGATGCGCGACGTGAGCGCTGCCTTCATCCGGAGCGGCGGACGCATGATCTCGAGCAGCGCGCCGTCCACCCGGTAGCGCACGCGGATCTCGTGCTCGAACGGCTCGATGTGAATGTCGCTGGCGCCACGCTTGACCGCGTCGATGAGAAGGCCGTTGATGAGCTTGACCACCGGCGCATCTTCCATTTGCGCCTGGGTAGCGGTTTCCTCTTCCTGCTCTTCGACGACCTCGACATCCTCGCCTGTCGCCTCCATGTCCTTCAGGAGGTTCTGGAGACCCTGATCGTCGGCGCCCTGGTAGTGCTTCTCGATCAGCGAGCGCAGGGTGTACTCGCCCGCGATGACGGGAAAGAGATCGAACCGGGTGATGAACTTGAGATCTTCGAGGAGGCCCAGATCGCTCGGATCGGCCATGGCCACGGTGAGTGTGCGGCCCTCCCGCTTGAGCGGCAGCACCACGCCCTTTGCCGCCATATCGGACGGAACCAGCTTGAGGATCTTGGGGTCCACCTCGAACCGGGAAAGGTCGACCGCGGGCATGCGATACTGGCGCGCCAGGACCTTCGTGATCTCCAGCTCGGGCACGAGCCCCAGCTTGACCAGGACGTAGCCAAGGCGATGCTTCGTCGCCTTTTGCTCGGTCAGCGCCTGGGCAAGCTGCTCCCGGGAAAGGATTCCGTCCCGGAGCAACACCTCCCCCAGCCGATCGGCGCCGCCAGCCGGCGCTGCGGTTGCCATGGTCGCGTCGAGTCTCTCTAAACTGAATGGTGGTTTGAGGATACGGCTTTGGACTGCGGCCGGGGGTGCCGCGAGTGTGAGGGATCATTGTACCCTCACCAAGCCACTCAGCCTGGCGACCGCGGCTGGCCCAAACCCCGGAATCCGGTCCAGGTCGGCTACCCTACTGAAAGACCCGTGCCGCTCACGATCTGCGACGATGGCACGGGCCTTTGCCGCCCCGATTCCGGGCAGCCGCTCGAGCTCGACGGCGGTGGCCGAGTTGAGGTCGAGAATGGCGCCCGCGGAAGCCCCCTGGAGCGCCGTACCCGAAGGAGAGAGCCCCGCAGCCCGAGGTACCCCGCTGAAGGTGAGGTGGGGTCCGATGGCCGCGAGCAGTCCCTGTCCGATGCCCGGCACCCGGTCGAGGCCCTCGGCTCCGCCGAACGGCCCTCGCGCCTCGCGATCGGCAACGATGGCCTTGGCAAGTGCGAGGCCTACTCGTGGAAGGCGAGCCAGCTCCAGGGGCGTAGCCCGGTCGGCGTCGATGCGCTCAGCGGGACCCAGCGGGCGCTCGAGAGCGAAAATGCTGTCGCGATGCGCGGCGGGGGAACGGGCGGGAAGGGTGGTGAGCAGCTGGACCTCACCCGGGGGCTGACCGGGCCGGGTGGCGAGCCACCGCACCCCTTGGCCGGCCAATCCCAGCGACAGCAGGAGCAACAGCGCACGCCGCTCGGCGGAAGACATGAGCGGAGGGTACAGCAGATGGAGGGAACGGTGGGACGCCGGATCACCCGAACCGGCGCCGGGCAGTGCGGGCTACTCTTCTTTTCTCACCAGTCCCACCGCGACATCACCCACGATCTGGAGGCTCGCGGCGGAGACCTTGTCGATCGTGTCGAAGGGGGTGTGCCAGGAAGGATAGTCGAAGTCCACGACGTCGATGGCACGGAGGCCAACTTTCTGCAGCTCCAGATGGTCGTCGATCAAAGTGTACTTGGGTGAGGGAATGAAGTATGTCGAGTGCCCCAGCTCACGCGCGGTGTCCCAGACCCGCTCCACCACCTCCGGAGCCCCCACGAGCGAGTTCCCCTCCTGGTAGAGCTGAAGATCCCTGTCGGCGATCAGGTCCCAGAGCACTGCGTAGAGCGGCTGCGGTCCGGGAAGCTGGTGCGCAGCGTAGTAGCGCGCCCCGATGAGGACGTCCGCGGCCACCGGCTTCGCCTCGAAGTCGCCGTAATCCTCTCCGTCGTCGAAGAGAAGATCCACTCCCATCGTCGTCGGCCTGCGCTTGAGCGCGTCCGCCACGCCAAGAAGGAGAGCGACCCCCGAGCCACCGTCGTTGGCGCCCGGCACCGGCTTGGTCTTGTCGGGAGACTTGGGGGAGTCGGAGATGGGCCGGCTGTCCCAATGGGCGAGAAAGAGGACCCGTTTGGTGGCCTGGGGGTTGAAGCGCGCGATGAAGTTGGTGAGATGGAGCGTATCGCCCTTCAGCGTCACGTGGTCCCATTTCTGGACCACCAGCGTGTCCGAACGGGTCAGGAGCATGCTATCGAGCCACGCCCCCATCTTGGTATGCGCCTCGGTGTTCGGAATCCTCGGCCCGAAGCCCACCTGGGTCTCGATGTAGCGGAACGCCGACGCGCCGTCGAATTCACGCACCCTCGGCGCTTCTCGGCAGGAGGCGAGAAGAAAAAGAGACGAGGCGAGGTAGAAGGGGCGCATGGGAGTCACGGGTCGCGGGTCGCGGGTCATGGATCGCAGGACTCGATAGAACTCCGCCCGGCACGGAAAGTCAACAACACCAGCCTTCGACCTTCGATTATCACCGATAGTCTCCCGCGAACAGCGAGAGCTGGAACGACGCGATCACCGAAAGCTGCGAGGTCCGGCGACTCAGGTGCCGGGCGTCGTTGATCGAATAGCCGAGCTGCAACCCGCCAGTGAGCGTCTGCAGAAGATCGGTATCCAGACCGCCGCGGAACTCCTGGCGCGTCACATCGGATATCACCGTACACTCCGTCCCGTCCCGCTGCTGCAGGCAGCTCCGCGCCGTGGTCGAGAGCACCGACAGCGAGCTCCGCATCTGCTTCCGCCCTTTGCTCACCGAGCGGGGAAGACGGAACGCGTAGTTGAACGAGCCGGTGATGTCGCGCTGGTCAAGCTGGGTCTCGTTGCCGTTCGACGCATTCCGCTGCTTGAGATCGGTCACGCCCGCGGCCACCGACATTCCGTTGCGCAACGCGAGCTGAATATCAGGGTTGAGAGACGACGATCTGATCGCGCTGAGAGCCGGCGTCCCGGCAACGTTGGCCTGGATCGAGCTCCCCTCGCGGTGCCGGAACGCGGTGCCGAGGGCCAGCAGCGTGATGGGACCGTTGCGGAAGGTGCGAGTCCAGCGGACGCTCCCCACCGGCCATTCCCGCTGATTCGTCTCTGTCTGGATAAATCCCTCGTTCACCCGCTGGTACCGGGTGATCCTCGAGAGGGCATGCGAGAGGGTGATCGCGATGCCATACGGCAGGTCCGCACCGGCCGCAACGGTCGCGACGCGCGACTCCGAGGCGGCGATGGCCGACGCGCCCTCCTGGGTCAGGAAGTCGCCAAGCGAGCCAAGCGCGAGCTGATAGCTGAATCCCGGAGCGAACGAGGTGAGATCGAACGTCGAGGTGCGGGTGAGCCGGGTGCTCACGTCCACCGGCCGCACCTTCGAAAGCATCTTTCCAAGCGTGCTGCTGTCTCCCACCAGGAGTCTCACCCCGCGCGCGAAGTCGAGCGACACCCCCGCCTCGTTGGCGCGGGTGTTGTTGAGAGTCTGCGGGAGAATGAATGCCCCGCTGTCTCCATCCGCCCGCACCGGATCCCGGCTCGAGAGGGTCCGCGAGAGAAGGAAGCTGCTGGTGCTGAGGAAGCGGGGGCGGAGCCACGACGAGATTCCCGGCGTGAGGGCCAGCGCGGTCACCAGGGTCCGGTCGCGCTCCACGCCGACCGGTACCCCGAGGAGGAACCTGCGCTGGCTGTACGCCAGGCGGCCCAGCGTCGTCGAGTCGGGATAGACCCGGAGGTCGCGCGTGCTGGCCAGGTCGCCGCTCAGGTTGAGCATGCCGAACGGCTGCCAGGTGAGTCCGCCTGAATTTCGCCAGAGATGAGTCAGCGCCAGCGTCGGGCGGAAGAGCGCGTCGTCGCTCCGCTCCACCGGTACCCGGAACGCCGTCGAGTTCGACTCGTCCCGCGTAAGGCCGCTGAACAGCCGGATGCGTGTCGGCACCAGACTGAAATCGGCCTTCGAGAGACTCTTCCCCGCCTCGCCCTCGCGTATCCACTTGGGGAGGCCCTTCACGATTCCGCCGAAGGGCAGGGCGATTCCTCTTCGTCTGAGCTGCAACAGGTATGTCGCATTGACGGCGTAGGCGCTCGCCTCGACGTTCGACAGATCGGTCTGGTTCCGTCCCTGGGTGCGGCTCGCGGTGATCGAGAGCGGATCGGCGAACCCTCGCGTGATCCAGTTGGTCCCGGGTACAGCGCGGCGGAGCGAGAGCGAGTAGGTGGCGCTCCACGACTGGGGCTTCCTGAGCCCCGGCAGCGACGCGCCACGCAGGTCGGTGCCGCTCAGCAGCTCGGGGTTGATGCCGGTGCGCGCGTAGGTCACCGTGAACGGAATCGCGAGCCCCAGCGAGGCGGGCAGGAAGCGCTCGAGCCGCAGGTTGCTGCCGAGCTGGAAGACGCTGGTCCCGCGATACGTGGGGTCCTGGTTGATCTGCCGGAACTGGCCGTTCTGCTTGACGAACGACACCGCGATGCTTCCCACGTCGGAAGCGGTGAGACGCGCATCCACCGATCCGGCCAGACCGGTTTGCGAGACCGGCTGGCTCAGGCGGATGTCGTCCACCCAGAGCTCGAAGTCCTGCACCGTCACGTTCTGCGCAACCCTGTAGATGCCCGCGGAAATCTCCTGTACCGCCGCGAGGTTGGGTGGATTGACGGCAGGGTCGCGCACATGGACCAGGTACGGCCCTTCGCACGCGACGTACGCATCGGTCTGGTCGGTGCCGCACTCAGCGGCCCCGGAGGGCGGCTGCCCGCTGAGCCAGCGGTTCTCCACGTCGGCCCGGAGTCGCCGCCACGTCTCCAGATCGATCACCGCCTCCGGCTCCCACGTCGAGGATTTGGCCGGGGTCCGGTAGAGATAGAAATTGTCGTTGTCGCTGCCCAGCTTGATGAAGGCCTGGAGGTCCCCCTCCTCCCATCCCGGCCCCCTGCCCCGGAACCACACCTTGAGCTGGCGGTAAGTCAGGAGATTCTGCGGCCCCGCGGGGAAGCGCAGATACGCCTCGGCGCGCTCGTTGAGCCCGAGCTGGCTGCCGATGATGCGGAGCGACTTCTCGTTGATCTGCGTGCCCGACGTCTCGCGGTCTCCACCCTGGCGCGCGACGTTGTCGGTGACGCCCGGCGGCGACTCGTAGCCGAGATCGATCCGGTTCTCGGTGGAGACCACCGAGGTGCTGATCGCGCCATGCGGCAGTCCGGTGGCGCCGGTGAGGCCGGCAATCGGCGTCTCCGCCCGCCGCACCCAGGGCGAGCCGACGAAGCGAAGCCGCGCCATCGCGAGCCGCGCGATGATGTCGGGGTCGCCGTTGTCGGGGGGCGTTGCGAACGTGACCCGGAGATGCTGCGCCAGGCGAAGGGTCGGGGTGTTGAGCGTCGCGCTGGGCTGGCGGATCGGGATCCGGTAGAGCTTCCAGACCGCCGTCCGCCCCTGCGCGTCGGTGGAGGTGACGCCGTTGCGGACGAAGAAGCTGTCGGAGGCGAGGTTCACCACATAACGGAAGACGTTCTCGTTGGGGCCGGCGGCGTCGAGCACTCCGTCGCCGTTCAGGTCTTCGGTGTCGAGCACGCCGTTCCCCTTGGTACAGCGGCTGCTGAGGTCGCCCCAGGGGAAGAGCGGCACGGCGCTGGAGAGTACCCGGTCGCAGAGCGGAAGGTTGGCCACCGGGCCCTGCCCCACTTCCTCGATCGCGTCGGGACGGTCGCCGAGGATGCCGATGTCGTCCACATCGGCGTTGAAGATGCCGATGTCGGTGCGCTCGGTGTCGAGGCGGCCGGTGCCGACGTACTGGCGGCCGGTGAACACCGTGTCGCTGCCGTTGGTCGTGAAGCTGTCCGGGGCGATCGCGAGCGCGTCTTCGCTCACCGTGCCGATGTCGAACACCAGCCGGAGCCCGGCGGAATCGGCCGGCTCCCCGACCGGCTGGAAGAGCCAGAACTCGAGGTACTCGTCGCGGGTGAGGTCGAGCCCGGTGGAGCTGAGGTTCGTCACCATCGACCGCCACCGCGGGCGGAAGTCGCGGCGCGGAAGCGACCAGCGCGCGGCGTTGTTCCGCTGGACGATGCCGCCGGCGGTGTCGGCGTGCAGGGCCAGGTAGAGAATTGTCTCGGGGGTTTCGCTCCGTCCGGCAAGCCGGATCAGCGTGTCGATGTCCTGCGGATGCAGCTCGACCGGCTGCGAGGTATTGCCGATCGGCACCAGGTTCTGCCAGGTCAGCGCCACCGCGTCGGCGGGGTCGAAACCGCCGGCAAAGCCGATGTCCTCCAGACCGGTGGGCTGCTGCGGGCGGCTGCCGAACTCCCACGACGACTCGCGCAGGGACACGTCCACCCCCGCCTCCGACTCGAACTCCTCCAGGAACGCTTCGCCGCTCTGGTTGGGATCGGGCTTGGTGAACGCGAATTCCGCGTTCACGTCGAGCAGCGACGGCGCGGTGGCGGGCTTGGAGGTCAGCTTGTTGAGGAAGCTGGTGATTCCCGATGGCTTGAAGTGCAGCTCGGTGTTGATGCCGCCGATGAGGTTGGCGGAAGCCTCGAAGCCGAGCGCGGGCCGGGTGAAGGCGCTCTGCTCCTTCTGGTACATGCCGATCAGATTGATGGCGCCGTGATCGCCGAGGGAGTACCGTGTCGAGATTCCCAGGATGTTCGTCGGAGCCACGGCGAAGAGACCACGCTCCTCGAAGCGTGCGGTCACCTGTGCCGACCCCTGGCCGAAGAGGGCATCAGGATTGAGGAAGGTCACCTGGCCCAGGTCGTACGAGATCGAGTAGTCGATTCCCTTGACGAGCTTCCTGCCGCCCACGAACAATTGCTCGCTTCCGTCCCGGAGCTGGAGGGCGTTGAGGCTCAGCGTCGAGCGGTCGCCCCCGCCGGTGGCGTCGTAGTGGAGCTGGAGCGCAAAGCGCGCCGGCGGCCCCTCGCTCAGCAGCCGGAAGAGCGGTGTGCGGTAGAGCGAATCCGACGATTCCGCCGGAGAGAGCCTAGCTGGATCGGCAAAGGGCTGGAGGTGAGGAAACACGATGTAATAGTCGTGTACCACCTGCGCGGCGTCGGGGTCTCGCGACCTCGGAAAGAGGCGGTTGTCGCGGTCGAACAGTGCTGCATCGCTCGGAATCGACAAGCCGAGCAGCTTGAGATACGTGGCGGCGGTTCCCGAGAGCGGGCGCTCACTGCGGTTGAGGGTAAGGCCCACGCTCAGCGACGACGGGTCGAGATCGGCGCCCGCCACGCGATAGATCTGGCGCATCTCGTACCGGAACGTCGGAACGTCAGGCCCCTGCTGCGGCTGCACCACGAGCTGCAGGGTGTCGAGGATCACCCTCGCCACCAAGCTCGATCCGAACGACTATCTGGCGGTGAGCTACCGGTCGGCGGCGGGCACCACGATCGGCACCTTCCCCGAGGCCGACAGGGGGTCGGTGAGCGGCGCGCC
>JBOHSC010000170.1:0-10865 GCA_050733115.1 Gemmatimonadales bacterium | reverse complement strand
AGCAGAAGAAGAGCGGCCAGTAGGACGGGGAAGAGAGAAAAGAGAAAGGGGAAGGGAGAGAGGCCGGCGCTCTTTCTCCTTTCCCTTTTCCCCGTTTTGCTTACTTTGTTTTTGTGCTGATCAACCTGCTTCCTGATTTTCTCGCCGTGCTCGACGCCGACGACAGGGAAACGGCGTACCGGCACTACCGTGATTCCCACCGACTCGTTCTCGACGCCTACTGGCGCAACTACCTTCTCGATCCCGACAGTCCGCACGCCGACGAGATCGTCGCGACCACGCTTCGCGCCGACCGCAACGACCTCCGCGGGCTTGCCGCCACCGTCGATCTCGTGCAGCTCGCCGAAGAGGCGATCGCCAGGGCCGAGGAGGTTCTGCAGATCGATCGCCCCACTGACACCTATCTCATGGTCGGGCTGGGCGGCGCCAACGCCGGTGAGCTGGTGGTCGCGGGGCGCGGCGTCGCGTTCATCTGTCTCGAGCATTTCACCGGCCGCATCAATCCCGAGACGTATGGAATGGGGCTCCCGTCCGACCTGATCCCGCTCTGGATCGCGCACGAGCTGGCCCACACGGTGCGCTACACGTCGGCAACGAGCGGGAGCGAGATGCGGCGGCTGGTGGGTGATCTGGGGGGGTACTACGACTACTGGTCCACCGGCAGCCGGGCGACGCTTCGGGAGCTCCTGGTGAACGAGGGCGTCGCGGTGCACGCGGCCCAGGCGGTGGCACCGGGATTCGACGCGGCCGACTACTTCGGATATCCGCGCCGCCAGTATCACCGGCTTCGGGAAATGGAAGCCTTTCTCCGCCGCGCCGTCGAGCCCGACCTGGAGCGCAGAGCCCTGGGGTTCAGGCTCCGCTACCTCTCAGGCGGCATGAGCCCGGCGGCGCGCCTCGTGAACGGACGCGTGCTTCCGGAGCGCGCCGGCTACTATCTCGGCTACCGGATGACCGAGTCGCTGGTGGGGGAGCGGGGCCTCGCGGCAGCCGTCCGGGCGCCGGCGCAGGAGTTCCAGGTAGCGGAGGATGCGGCGAGGGGAGTGCAAACGGCGTAAGCTCGCCTCATTTCCCCACGCAAAACGCTCCAAATATCCTTCCCAACACCTCCTCCACGTCTACCGCTCCCAGCAGCTCGTCGAGTGCCACGGTCGCCGCGCGAACGTGGTGGGCCGCAAGCACCGAGTCACCTGACGGCATGAGGTGGGGTAAGGCCCCTTCGAGGGCGGCGCCGGCGCGGCTCAGCGCCGTCCGATGCCGCTCCCGGGTGAGTCCCGGGTCCAGGTCGGCGAAAGTGATCCGCTCGCCGAACACCCGCTCCGCTGCCGCGCGCCGGAGATCGCCAAGTCCGGCGCCGGTCACCGCGGACACCGCAAGCTCCCCCGCCGCCGCGGAACACAGGTCGGCCTTGGTACGCACCACCAGCGTCGGCCGCGCGGTTACGATCGCCACCTCGTCCTCCCCCATCTCCCGCCCCGCCTCCACGCAGAGCATGACCAGATCCGCGGTCGAGAGATAGCGCCGGCTCACCTCGACGCCCATTCGATCGAGTCGGTCTGCTGAGTCCCAGAGCCCTGCCGTGTCCACCAGCCGCACCGGCCAGCCGAGAAAGTCGGTATGTGCCTCGACGGCATCGCGGGTCGTGCCGGGAATCTCCGTCACCAGCACCCGGTCGGCCCCGAGCAGGGCGTTGAAGAGCGACGACTTCCCCGTGTTCGGACGGCCGGCCAGCACCAGCGACGCCCCTTCCCGCAAACGCTCCCCCGATGCGGCGCCAGCCAGAAGGCTTTCGATGCGCCCGCGCACCTCCTCGAGCCGGCCGGCGATCTGTCCGGGGCGCAGAGGTCCGTCGTCCTCGCCGGGGAAGTCGATATCGTAGCCGAGGAGCGCCTGGATGTCGATCAACGACTCGCGGAGGTCCGAGAGCCGGCGGGAGAGCCCGCCGTCGAGCTGCTGGAGCGCGGCCTGCGCCTGCGCGGGAGCCACCGCATCGATGAGGTCGCCCACCGCCTCCGCCTGCACCAGATCGAGCTTTCCGTTGAGTACCGCACGGCGGGTGAACTCCCCCGCGGCGGCCTGTCTGGAACCCGCGGAGAGCAGGGCCGTAAGGACGCGGGCAGGCGCGAGGAGCCCGCCGTGGCAGGAAAGCTCCACCATGTCCTCGCCGGTATAGCTGTGTGGGCCGGGAAAAACGGTGTAGAGGCCGCGGTCGGCCGGTTCGCCGTTGGGCGCGCGGAAGGTGGCGAGGAGCGCCACCCGCGGCCGGTCTGTGCGGAATCCATCGATCACCCGCTCGGCCACCGCGAACGCGCCGTCACCGCTCAGACGGATGAGTGCCAGGGCCGAGCGTCCGGCCGGCGTGGCGAGCGCGGCAATGGGATCTGACAGCATGGCGGCAAGTTAGCGCCGTTCGGCTAGGCTTTCTTCCTCTTCCCCCCCGCCGGCGGTTTCTCCGTCTTCACCTCGACGATTGCCCGGGCGGTACGTTTCAGCCGCTCACGCGCGAGCATCCACTGTTGCGGGATGCTGGCGATGTTACTGATCGCGTAGTACAGGTTGAGCCCCGAGGCGAAGTTGAGGAAGAGGAATGTCATCATCGCCGGCATGACGTACAGCATCATCTTCATCTGCGGATTCGGCTCCATTCCCATCTGCCCCACCTTGCTGAGGCCGAACATCGAGAGTCCCATGATGAGCGGGATGATGTAGTACGGATCGGGCCGGGAAAGGTCGGGCAGCCACAGGAACGAGGCGCCGCGAAGCTCGATCGTGTTCTGGAACACGAAGAAGAGCGCGAAGAGCACCGGCATCGGCAGGAGCATGGGCCAGCACCCCCCGAGCGGGTTGACGCTGTGCTCCTTGTAGAGCTTGAACATCTCCTGCTGGAGGCGCGGCGGATCGCTCTTGTACTTGTCCTGGATCTCCTTCATCAGCGGCTGCACCGCCTGAAGCTGGAGATTGGCTCGCATGGCCTTCTGGTTCAGCGGCCAGAGCAGCACGCGCACCATGATCCCGAAGAAGATCAGTACCAGACCGTACGGGAGGCTCAGGTGGTCGTGCATCCAGACGAGCAGCCAGCGTACCGCACCGGCAACGGGGCGGATGATCGTCCGGACGCCCGGCCAGCCGTAGGGATTTACGTCGTCGAAATCGTGCCCCACCCGGCCGAGCCGGTCGTACTCCATCGGCCCTGCGTACACCGAGTAGGCGAAATTCCCGCTCGGCGCCAGCGGCATGCTGAGGCGCACGTCGGCGCTGGTCGGCCGCTTCTCGTCGGTCTGCCTGGCCGTGGCCGTGACTCCACTGATGCCGCCGCCGGTACTGTCGAACGCCAGGATGGCGGTGACGAAGTACTTCGACTTGATGGCGGCCCATTCCAGGGGACCGCTGATGGTGCGCGGCTCGCCGGGCTTGAGGCTGGAGAAGTCGGTGCGGTCGGCCTCGTTGTGCTTGGTGACGAGGGCCAGGGCGTGGTGATTCTCCTCCGCATTGGCCTCGGTATTGGCCAGCGTCGGCCCCATGGCCAGGAAGAGCTGGCCACCGTTCGGCCCGACTCCGCTGACATGCCCGCTCACGGCGATCTGATAGTCGTCGGGGCGGAAGGTATAGGTCAGGTCGACCGACACCGGGCCCTGGGACGCGGTGAGCCGGAGCGGCGCCCCGTCGGCGCTGACATTCAGCGAGTCGGTGGAGGGGGTGAAGCGCCAGTCGCCGAGCGGAATCGTGTCCGAGCCGAGGACGAGCGTCATATCGAGGAGCTTCGAATCGGGCGCCACGATCTGGGCGAGGGCGTGATTGTCGGCGGGCGCGTTCGAGCGGTATCGCTCGAGGCGCGCCTCGACCAGCCTTCCGCCGGCGGTGCTGATACCGTAAGTGTAGAGCGGCGATGTGACGTGCACCGTGTCGGCGCGCGTCGGGACCGGGCCTCCGGCAAGGACGGTGTCGGCGGGCCGGCCGACAGCGCTGTCGGTCCGCGCCGGCGCCGTGGCCGCAGGCTGTTGCGGAGCGGGCTGCGCCGGTTGCGTGGCGGCGGCGCCACCCGTCTTCGGGGGGCGCTTCATGAAGATGGCGGGCGTGATGGCGATGGCCATCATCAGCAGAATCGCCCACACGGTACGACGATCCATATCTCAGTTCACGAGGTCAGGGGACAGGGTCGAAGCCACCCGGATTGAACGGGTGGCAACGAGCGAGGCGGCGCACCGCGAGCCAGCCGCCCTTGAGGGCGCCGTGCCTGGTTACCGCCTCGAGCGCGTATTGGGAGCAGGACGGGTAAAATCTGCAGCTCGGCGGGAGCAGCGGAGAGATCAGGCGCTGGTATCCGCGAATCAGCAGGGCGAGAGCTTGGCGCGGGAGACGGACGACGGAGCCCACGGTTCACCCTGTCCTCAGCACGGCAGCTCGCCAGGCAACCAACTGCTTCCGGAGAACATCGAACCCGGCGCCGTAGGCCTCACGGCGCGCCCGGATGATGAGGTCCCAGGCCGGCTGGTGCGGCTGAAGCTCGACTCGCCAGATTTCCCGGAGCCGCCGCCGGAGACGGTTACGGGCCACCGCGGACGACCGAAACCTCGGAACGATCAGTCCCATCCGCGCGTGGCCCGTCGTGTTGTCCATCCAGATCATGTCCAGGTGCTCGAAGCGGCGGCGCCGTCCTCCGTTCAGGCAGCGGCGAATGTCGGACGCGCGGGCGAGCCGGTGGGCTCGCGGCAGGCGCGCCGAAGGCGTCAGGAGCCCCCGTGCTTCGACGGCAGCGAGACCGTGAGCTGCTTCCGGCCTTTCTTGCGCCGCCGGGAGAGCGTTGCCCTTCCCCAGCGGGTGGCCATGCGGGCGCGAAATCCGTGCTTGTTGACCCGGCGCTTGTTGCGCGGCCGATACGACGGTTTCATGCAAAGGTTCCTTCAAAGTGAGCCGGGGAAGCTAGTTTGGCGGTGGCCCGAGGTCAAGCGGAATGGGGTCGCCCTCGGTCGTCTTGACGGCCGCTCGCGCCCGAATTTCGTGTCAAGAGGAGCGCGCTTTCACGCAAAGATTTTCTGCTGTCAAGACGCATTGACTTTTCAACACCCGAACCGTAACATCTCGTGCCCTTAGAAATCCCCCACCGCTTTCGAGTACCGATGCAGCTGTCCGCCAAAGACGCATGGAAGCGCATCCTCGATGAGGCGCACCGCGAACTTCCAGACCACACGATCCGTACCTGGCTCGAGCCGACGGAGGCCATCGCCCTCGATGAGGGCCGTCTCATCGTCGGAGCGCCGGATCAGTTCGCGGTGGAATGGAATGAGACCAAGCACGCGCCGCTGCTGTCCAAGCTGGCCGAGCCGGTGCTCGGCTCGCCCACATCCGTAATCTTCCGCGTCCAGGAGGACCGGCAGAAGCGGCCCCAGATGGACTTTTTCGTGGCGCCCATTCCGAGCCGTCCTGAGGGTGAGGGCGGGTCGCGCCCGGTGGCCAATTCGAGCACGCAGCCTCTCAACGAACGCTACACCTTCGACACCTTCGTCATCGGCAAGTCCAACGAGCTCGCGGCCGCCGCGGCACACGCGGCCGCCGAATCGCCCGGCAAGACGTACAACCCTCTCTTCATCTACGGCGCCACCGGTCTCGGCAAGACCCACCTGATGCAGGCCATCGCACATGCGGTCTGCCAGCGCATCCCGGAGACCCGGATTCTCTACGTTGGCGCCGAGCAGTTCATCAATGAGGTGATCGAGAGCATCCACAGCCGCACCATGCCGGAATTCCGGCGCCGCTACCGCGCCGATGTCGACCTCTTCCTGGTAGACGACGTCCATTTCCTCGAAGGCAAGGAAATGACCCAGGAGGAATTCTTCCATACGTTCAACGCCCTCTACGAGGGCAACAAGCAGATCGTCCTGACCTCCGACCGTCCTCCCAAGGAGATTCCCGGTCTCGAGGCCAGGCTGGTGAGCCGGTTCGAGTGGGGCATGGTGGCCGATATCGGCCAACCCGATCTCGAGCACCGGATCGCCATCCTGCGGAAGAAGCAGGAGCAGGATCATCTGGAGCTCACCATTCCCGACGACGTGCTGCGCTTCATCGCCGAGCACGTCCGCTCGAACGTGCGCGAGCTCGAGGGGTGTATCATCAAGCTGCTCCTCTTCGCGTCGCTCAAGCATAAGGAAGTGTCGATCGAGCTGGCCCGGGAGGCGCTCTCCGACCGGATTCGTCCAGGCGAGGATTCCAGCGGCTCGCCCAAGGCGCTGCCGTCGATCAACAAGGTGCAGGAGGTCGTCGCCAGGCGCTGGGGCGTCACGCCCGAAGGACTTCGCTCCAAGGCGCGCATCAAGACGCTCACGGTGCCGCGCCAGATCGCGATGTATCTCGCGCGGGAGCTCCTCGAGATGCAGCTGGTCGAGATCGGGCAGGCATTCGGCGGTCGCGATCACTCGACCGTCATTCACAGCGTCGACAAAGTGAGCCGCCAGATGTCGCGCGATCGGAGCTTCCGCGAGCGTGTCGATCACGCGCGCCAGGAGTTGTCCGCAGAATAATCCCCGCGCACCGGCTTGCGTTGTGGGAACTCTGGATGATGATGAGATCAGGGCCGCATGATCCCCACGGCCCACACGCAGTCTACAGACGAACTGAGCGGCAAGTGCGGACCCACGGTGTGCTTATCCCGCCGGTCCACATATCCAGACCCTCTACTACTGCTGCTATTTATATAAACTGGAAGATTAGTAGTTGTATTAGCCTCCTCGAGGGAGCGGAATGAAGGTCACGATTACACGGGAGCAGCTTCAGGAAGGTCTCGTCGCGGTAGCGGCCAGCGTGCCCGCGAAGACGACGCTTCCCATTCTCTCGAACATCCTTCTCGAGGCGACTAAGGACGGCATTCGCCTCTCCGGAACCGATCTCGACATCTCGGTGAGCACCAGCGTGTCGGCGTCGGTGGACCAGGAGGGCGCCATCACCCTACCGGCGCGCAAGCTGGTCGAGATCGTCCGTGAGCTTCCCAACGCCGCCATCCGTCTCACCTCGTCGGGTGAACAGCGTGTCAGCATCGAGTGCGGGCGCTCACGCTTCAAGCTCCTCGGGCTGCCGCGGGAAGAGTTCCCCGCGTTCCCGACGGTCAAGTTCGAGGGTGGCTGGCGGACGTCGTCGAAAGACCTGCAGAAGCTGATCGCCCACGTGGCGTTCGCCGCGAGCACCGAGGAGAGCCGCCCGATCCTGAACGGCGTGCTGTGGGAGCTGCGTCCCGAGCGGATGCGCATGGTGGCCACCAACGGTCACCGCCTGGCTCGCATGGACGTGCCCACACCGCCGGCCGGCAGCTCCGCGCAGGCCGATCTCATCGTCCCACCCAAGGCGCTGGAGCAGATCCGCAGGCTCTTCAAGTCGGACGAGGAAGTCGAGATTGCCCGGAGCGACAACCATCTCGGCTTCCGCTCAAGCTCGACCCAGATATTCACCCGCCTGATCGAAGGGCCGTATCCCAACTACGAGCAGGTGATTCCGAGAGAGAACGACAAGTCGGCCACGGCCGACAAGGCAGCCTTCGCGGCGGCGCTGCGGCGCATGAGCATCGTGGCCAGCGACCAGACCCACCGGATCCGGATGGCCTTCGCCAACGGCTCGTGCAAGCTCTCGGTCCAGACCCCCGATCTCGGTGAGGCGCAGGAGGAGATCACCGTCTCCTACGAGGGCGATCCACTGGAAATCGGCTTCAACGCGTCCTATCTGCTCGAGATCCTCAAATACATCCCCACCGACGAGGTCCGTCTCACGTTCAAGGCCCCCGAGCGCGCAGCCACATGTGAGCCGGTCGGGTGGGATGATCCGTCGAGCTTCCTGACGCTGGTGATGCCGCTCAGGTTGGTGGACTAGGGCTGCAGAGGGTTGCGAGTCGCCGGCTGCGTGTCACGCGTGACAGGTTGAGAGTCGCCTACCGCGGGTGGCGAGTCACCGGGCTTGAGACCGGTAACTTGTAGCGTTTCAACAGGGGCCCGTAAAGAGTCCAGCAACGAGTCCAGCCCCGGCGTCCATTGGATAGTATCTCCCGGCTGCAGCACCGGCTCATCCTCGACCCTCGGCACCTCCACCCGCTCGCCCTGCATTCGTCTCAGGATGAGGTCCTGCCGCCGGCGCATGCGCGCAGGCTTGTACTTGGGGTTGGAGATCAGCGGGAAAGGCAGCGTGGCGGCCAGGGCGGCTGCCTGGCTCTCGGTGAGCCTCTGCGCCGCACGGTTGAAGTAGCGCCGGCTGGCCGCCTCCACTCCCCAGACGCCGGGCCCGAACTCCGCCACGTTGAGATACAGCTCGAGGATTCGTTTCTTCCCGAGTGCCCGCTCGAGACGATACGCGGTCACCGCTTCCTTGACCTTGCGGAGCGGGTTCCTGGACGGAGATAGATAGAGATTCTTCGCGAGCTGCTGCGTGATGGTGCTCGCGCCCCGCAGGGCATCGTGGTCTCCCCACCGCTTGATGGCTGCCTTCCACAGTTCGTTCCGGTCCCGCTTCGAGTCCCAGTCGAATGAGGCGCTACGGTAGCCGAGTGCTGCCCTCAGCTCAGTGTAGTCGATCCCCCCATGCGTCCAGAAGCGCGCGTCCTCTCCGGTCGTGGCGGCCACGGCCATCGCCGGCGCGATCGAGTCGAGTGGAACCGGCCGGTACGACTGCTTCATGCCGGGGTCGGCGGCGCGACGCATCGCCATGAACGCGGTCTCGGTGGGCCAATGGGTGCGGAGCCAGAAAGGAGGCGGCCAGACCGCGAGGAGCCAGACCGCGAAGACCACGGGGAGGAGCAGAAGGAGGAGAAAAGCCCTGATCATTCGGCGCCGCGGCGAGGGGCTGTGCTATCGCCCTGCGATGGGCGAGATCGAGAAACTGCCGGTCTGTTTGACCGGAACGGTCTGGCCGACGGCCGGGACTGTGATCGTCATGTCGCCGCTGTCGTTGCCCTGGGCCGAGAGAATGGTTCCGTCACCGCTGATCTGGTACACGGCGTGCCGCGCGCCGGTCGCTGCCATCTCGAGCGACTGGTCGTCCTGCTGCCGGGTGCCGGAGCGGGTGTATGTGCCCATGCTCTCCAGCGTGACACCCTTCCGCGACCCGGTGCTCTCGGTGGCGTGGTAGGTGGTGACCTGCTTCTCGGTGACGGGGAAGGCGTCGGCGACGAGCTTGTATTCGGAGGAATCGGTCCACTCCATCCCCTCGCGCACGCCGGCGGGAGGGAGACGGGGGAAGAGAGCCCGGAGCCGGCCGCTGAGCTCATCGGAGAGCGTGCCTCCGCGGTCGGCTTTGAGCTGCGACAGCGCCCCATCGGTGTCGAGCGTCCCCGCGAACCGGGTGCCCTTGGCGGCTATCGCGGAATCGACCGGCTGGCCGTTCTCCAGCGCCTGCAGCGAGTCGAGCACGATGGTGAGCGGGTAAGTGGCGCCACCACCCGCGTCGGCGACCGTCACCTGGACGAAGGCGATCCGGTCGCGCACCTGCTGCTGAACCGCGCCGCCGGGATACTGGAGGGTGAGACTGTCGTGCCGCTCCAGACGGTAGGCGGTGGCCGGCGCCGGACGGTATGTCAGCCCCGGCTTCCCTGGCGGCGTTGGCGAGCTGGGTTTCCCCTTTTCCGGTGCGGGCGTCGTGCCATCGGTCGTCACCGTGCCGCCGGCGCATGCAGCCAGCAGAACAGCGGCGAGGGCTGAGTGGCACCGCGGTCTCCGGCTCACTTGAGCGTCGTGACCCTGGTAGTCTGCGTGATGGTAATGGGCAGTGGCTGGTCGGTGAATGCCCCCGAGATGCTGAGTGATGAGTGCAGCTCCCAGTCGCCGCCGAGATAATGTCCGTCGGAGGTGACGAAGTAGGTGCCCGTGCCCTTGCCGGCGCCCTCGACCTTGGCGGGGCCGCTCGGCGTGGGCTGCGTGCCGGCCACGCTCGACGTGTACTCTGTCGTGATCCGGATCGCCTTCTGGTTATCTCGCTTGTCCTTGGCGGCGGCCTGATAGGAAACGATTCGCTTGACTACCACACTGTCGGTGCCCGCGACGGTGGTGCGCGAGGTACTGTCCGCCCAGCGCTCGCCGACCTTCACTCCCGTCTTCACCCAGGGGAAGAAGTCGGTGAGGAATCCCAGGATCTGCTGGGCGGCCAGTGCGGTTCCCACCGGCTCGAGCTCGGAGAGCTTGCCGGTGTTGTTGAGGAATGCGTGGTACTCGGAGCCGCGTGCGCTGTCGAACACCGTGGCTGGCACCGGCGACGTGCTGTCGCCGCGCATCGAGTCCACCACCACCTTGACCACCTTGCCGCCGACACTGTCGGTCAGCGTCACGGTGAGGAAGCCCGACGTCGAGAAGGTGATGCTCTGTTTTCCCTTTCCGGCGGCGGAGGCATCGATCTCCTGCGTGAGGGTCTGATCGAGCCGGTAGCGGGAGATGTACGGCCCCCCGGTGGCTGCGGGCAGGAGCGCCAGCGCACCGAGAGCGGCCAAGCCGAAGATATGTGAGGCCATCGTCTTCCCCATAGGAGTCCGGACGCAAAAAGGTAACCGGGGGGGCGGCGATTCGGGACGCCCAGCAAAGAAGTGCGGCCCCCAGGAGGTGAATCCGGAGGGCCGCTGCTGGTCGAGCCGTAAGCCGAGTTCTGTTCCTGCCGCTTGCGCGACAGGGATGATCATCTGTCTGGGATGGCCGTTGCCGGACACCTCGAGCAGCCTACCCGCGGCTTCCCTTTCGGGATGGTCGGTGCGGGTCGCACCTCGCCGCTTATTTGGCCTTGCTCCGACTGGGGGTTACCGTGCCACCGCTGTTGCCAGCGGCGCGGTGGGCTCTTACCCCACCTTTTCACCCTTACCCCGTTGTTGCCTTGCGGCTGAACGGGGCGGTCTGTTTTCTGTGGCCCTGTCC
>JBOHSC010000169.1:0-2816 GCA_050733115.1 Gemmatimonadales bacterium | reverse complement strand
CGTCTGCGTGGCTGACTGCGGGTTCTGCGCGTTCTACCGGCGCCCGAAGCACGCCGAGGGGTGGACGCTGTCTTACGAGCAGATCGGCGCCAAGATCGACGAGGCCAAGGCGCTCGGCGCGGTGCAGATTCTCATGCAGGGCGGACACAACCCCTACATCCCCTTCGCGTGGTATCTCGACCTCATGCGTTACATCAAGCGCAACCATCCGATCCACATCCACGGCTTCTCGCCGTCGGAAGTGGTCTTCTTCAGCGAGCGGTTCGGATTGAGCGTGCCTGACGTGGTCCGCGAGCTGCACGCCGCGGGACTCGACAGCATCCCCGGTGGTGGCGGTGAGATCCTGGTCGACGAGGTCCGCCGGCGAGTGGCCCGGAAGAAGGCCCAGACCGAGGAGTGGCTCGGCGTGCAGGAGGAGGCCCACCGGCAGGGGATGAAAACCTCGGTGACGATGATGTACGGACTCGGCGAAACCGACGACGACCGCATCGAGCACCTTTTTCGGGTTCGTGATCTCCAGTCGCGCACCGGTGGCTTTACCGCCTTCATCTGCTGGCCGCTCCAGCCGGAAGGCACGCCGGAGATGTCGCACTATGCCAAGACCGACGCCGTGACCTACCTGCGCACGCTGGCGATCAGCCGCATCGTGCTCACCAACGTGCCGAATCTCCAGTCGTCGTGGGTGACGATGGGACACAAGGTCGGCCAGGTGGCGCTCCGCTTCGGCGCCAACGACTACGGCAGCCTGATGATGGAAGAGAACGTCGTCTCCGCCGCCGGCACCACCTACCGTACCACGCTCGGCGAGATCGACCGGCTGATCCGCGATGCCGGCTACCAGCCCGTTCGCCGCCGCCAGGATTACACCCGCATCGAGGAGCCGGCCGCGGCGTGACTCGCGTGGGGATCGGTTACGACTCCCACCGGTTTGTCACGGGGCGTCCGCTGATCCTCGGCGGCATGGCCATCCCGCACACCCTCGGGCTGGCGGGGCACAGCGATGCCGACGCCGTGGCCCATGCACTCACCGACGCCATCCTCGGAGCCGCGGGGGCGGGGAACATCGGCCAGCTCTTCCCCGACGACGACCCGCAGTGGAAGGACGCCGATTCGATGGAGCTCCTCCGCACGGCGCACGAGCTCGTCCGCGGACGTGGCTTCGTTCTGGTTCAGGCCGATCTGACGGTCATCACCGAGCAACCCAGACTCGGCCCCCACCTCGGCGCCGTGGGAGCCGCGCTCTCGCAGCGTCTCGGGGCGCCGGTGGGCGCGATCAACGTGAAGGCCAAGACCAACGAGGGGATGGGTTTCATCGGCCGCGGCGAGGGACTCGCCGTGATCGCCGTGGCGCTCCTGGAGGCCTGCTGATCGAGTCCCTGCTCGCGTGGGTCTCGCAACTGCCCCCCGCGGCCATCTACCTCGTCCTCGCCCTCCTCGCCGCGGTCGAGAACGTCATCCCGCCCGTACCTTCCGATGCCGCGGTCGCCCTCGGCGCCTTCCTCTCGAGCCGCGGCGTGACCACCCCGATTCTCGTTTTCCTCGTCACCTGGACCGCCAATCTCTTCGGCGCCGCCGGGGTGTACTTCGTGGCGAGACGCTACGGCCGCCGGCTGTTCGCGTCCCCCACCGGGCGCCGTCTGCTGGCACCCCGGTCGCTCGCCGTCATCGAGCGCGGCTACCTCCGCTTCGGCACGATCGGCATTTTCGTCAGCCGCTTTCTCCCCGGCATCCGCGCCGTGGTACCGCCATTCGCCGGGCTCGTGCGCCTCGATCCGGCCAGAACCTTGCTGCCCATCGGCATCGCTTCCGCAATCTGGTACGGCGGCATCACCATTCTCGGGGCCGTCATCGGCGCGGAGTGGAACCGGATCATGGCGCTGATAACGGGAGTGAACCACACCCTCGCGTTCGTCACGGCCGCGGTGGCGGCGGCCGTGATCGTCTGGCGAGTAGTCGTCGCCGTCAAGCGCCGGCGCGAGCGCGTCTGGCACGCGACCAAGGACGCCCTCGAGCCCTCCGCCCCATCGTTCCTCGCGGGCACCGACATCGCCGAAGGCTCCGCGCGCCAGGCGGCGGCACTCCTCGTCCTCGAGCTGGCCTACGCCGATCCTGTGCTTACCCCGGCCGACCGCGAGGCTGTGGCCGCCCACCTCCGCTCGACATGGGGCATCGATCAGAGCGCGCCGTCGGCTGAGCCTCAGACGGAGGAAGCTCGGCAGACCCGGTTCGCCGACTACGCGCGGCGGGTGCGCCAGCGAGTGAGCCGGGCGCAGCGCGTCGAGCTCGTGGAGCGGGTCTGGACCGTGGCCTTCAGCGATGGAGTCATCGGCGAGCACGAGAACCGGCTCATGCATCTCGCCGGCGAGCTGCTCGGCATCGGTCCCAGGGAGCTGGCGGAAGTGCACCATCGCCTCGATCGGGGCCGTCCGGGGTGACGGTCATGGATTCGAGAGAGCGGGTCGCGGCCGACTTCTGGCTCGAGGGGTTTCGCGATTTCCTCGCCCTCGAGTCCGGCCACAGCCTGAATACCGTCGAGGCCTACGTGCGCGACCTCAGGCGCCTGGGGGAGTTCGCTGCCTCGAAGGGTGTGCGCGATCCCGCGCGCGTGAGTCGTATCCTGCTCCGCGACTTCGTCTACCTCCTCAAGGATCTCGGGTTGAGCGCGGCCACCATCCGTCGCGCGATCTCATCGATCCGGACCTATTACCGGTTCCTCACCGGTGAGGGCCGCGTCGCTGACGATCCGAGCGACCGGCTCACGGCCCCGCGCCGCGGCCGGCCTCTGCCCGACACTCTGAGCGTGCCCGAGGTGGAGA
>JBOHSC010000168.1:0-2413 GCA_050733115.1 Gemmatimonadales bacterium | reverse complement strand
TGGCCACCCCGTACGGCGAGCGCGGGTAGAACGACGTCGTCTCGCTCTGGGGAGTCTCGGTCACCTTGCCGAACATCTCGGAGGAGCTGGCCTGGTAGAACCGGGCGCCCGGATGCACCAGGCGAATGGCCTCGAGGATCCTGGTGACGCCGAGCGCGGTGAACTCTCCGGTGAGCACCGGCTGGTTCCATGACGTGGGCACGTAGGACTGCGCGGCCAGGTTGTAAACCTCGTCGGGACGCGTCTCCTGAAGCACTACCGTGAGCGAATGCTGGTCGAGCAGATCGGCCGGGACCACCTCGATCCGGTCGAGGAGGTGGTCGATCCGCTCGTAGCTGTCGTGGCTGGTCCGGCGCACCATTCCCACCACCTCATACCCCTTGTCGAGCAGGAACTCGGCGAGGTAGGACCCATCCTGGCCGGTAACCCCGGTGATGAGCGCCTTAGGCATCTCGGCCCCGCAGAAGAGGTTGTGTCATGGATAGCGGAGCATTAGCTTAAGGGGCTCCGGATGGTACGTCACGCAGACTCTTCGAGGGATGGAACTATGGCACGGGTGTGCACCGTGTGCGCCAAGGGGCCGGTTACCGGCAACAACGTGAGCCACGCGAACAATCGGACCAAGCGGCGCTGGTATCCCAACCTTCAGACGGTGCGCGTCCTGGTGGACGGCGCGCCTCGCCGAGTGCGGGTGTGCACGCAGTGCCTGAAGAGTAACCGGGTGGCAAAGGCACCGCGCACGAAGGCCGTGGTCTAGCTCCGGCAGCTTCGCGCAAGTCGGAAGTACCGGCCGAAAAAAGGGGACCCGAGGGTCCCCTTTCGCATTTCGACGAGCCGGAGTGCCGGTCACTCTGAGAGCAACTCGATGCGGGCGATGTCCGCCCCGTCGCCGTCGCGGTGGCCCAGCTTGAGAATCCGGGTGTAGCCACCGGGGCGCGCGGCGAACCGCGGGCCGATTTCGCTGAACAGGCGCGAGAGGGTTTCGCGGCTCTTGATGCGGCGCTCCACCAGGCGGCGGGCGTGAAGATCGCCGCGACGCGCCAGGGTGATGAGTTTCTCGGCGAAAGGCCGGAGCTCCTTGGCCTTGGCTTCGGTGGTGACGATGCGGCCGTGCTCAAACAGGCTGGTGGCCATGTTGTTGAGCAACGCGCGCCGATGGCTCGACGTACGGGAGAGCTGGCGGCCCTTGGCGCGATGCCGCATTACAGCGTCTCCCCCGCTCCAGCCGAGGGCTGCGCCACCGGGGGCACGCCGGCTCTGGACACCCGGAGCTCGCCATCGGTGTCTTCAAATGCCATCCCGAAGTTGAGACCCTCACGCTGCAGCAGCTCGGCGATTTCTCCGAGCGCCTTTTCGCCGACGTTCTTGACCTTCAGCAGATCGTCCTCGGAGAACTCGACGAGATCCTTGAGCGTCCGGATGTTTGAGTTCTTGAGCGAGTTGAGCGACCGGACCGAGAGGCCGAAATCGTCGATCGGCCGGGCGAGGCGCTGGCGGAGGTTGCCGCCGGCACCGGGCCCCGCCGGAGCGGCGGCATCGCGCATGGTGGGCACCTTCCCGAAGTCCACGAAGTACTGGAAGTGGACCTGGGCGAGGGCCGCCGCGTAGGCGATGGCGTCCTCGGGCGTGATGGTGCCGTTGGTTTCGACCGACACGGTGAGCCGGTCGTAGTCGGTGCGCTGTCCGACGCGGGTTTCGGCGACGGAGAAGTTGGCGCGGCGCACCGGATTGTAGATGGCGTCCACCCGGACGAGATCGACCGGCAGCGAACGATCGGCCGGATGCATTTCGGCCTCGACGTAGCCCCGACCCTTGTTCACGTACAGCTCCATGCTGACCTCGCGGTCGTCCTGGAGCGTGAAGAGGAGGTGGTCGGGGTTCTTGACGGTGACCGAGCCGTGCTCCTGGATATCGCGCGCGTAGACCGGACCGGCGCCTTCGCGGCGGATGTGGAGGACGGCCTCGTCGACGTCTTCGACCATCACCAGCGTGAGCGCCTTGAGCCGCTGCACGATCTGGTGCACGTCCTCGAGCACGCCCTGCACCGTTTGGTGCTCATGGACGACGCCATCGAGCCGGAAGCCCCACACTGCGCTGCCCCGAAGGGAAGACAGGAGAAGCCGGCGGAGTGAATTGCCCAGCGTGTAGCCGAAACCCCGCTCCAGCGGCTGGAGGCGGAACTCGGCGGCATTGGGGTTGTCCTCGCGCTTGGTCATTTCGACCAGGTGCGGCCGGACCAGCCCGCTCACATCGAGAGTGGTCATCACTTGGAATAGAGCTCGACGATCAATTGTTCTTGGGCCGCGATCGGAATCGCATCGCGGGTAGGCCGTTCGGTCATTTTGCCGACGGCCTTCTCGGCATCCACGCTGATCCACGACACGGGCTGCGTGCGCCCGAACTGCTCCAACGC
>JBOHSC010000167.1:0-6585 GCA_050733115.1 Gemmatimonadales bacterium | reverse complement strand
CCACCGACCTGGCCGGCGGCGCGAGCTTCGGTTACACGCTGCTCAGTGTGGTGCTGCTTTCCAACCTGATGGCCATCGTGCTGCAGGCCCTCGCGGTGAAGCTTGGCATCGTCACCGGGCGGGATCTCGCGCAGGCGTGCCGCGACCACTATTCCCGCCCGGTGAATTTCGCGTTGTGGGTGTTGTGCGAAATCGCCATCGCGGCGTGCGACCTCGCCGAGGTGATCGGCTCGGCCATCGCGCTCAATCTCCTGTTCGATATACCGCTCATCTGGGGCGTCTGCCTCACGGTGTTCGACGTGCTGCTCATTCTCCTGTTGCAGCACAAAGGCTTCCGCTATCTCGAGGCGTTGGTCATTGCGCTCGTCGCGACGATCGGCGCATGCTTCGCGGCCGAGCTCGCCATGGCACAGCCCGCGCTCGGAGAGGTGATGAAGGGGTTGATCCCGCGCGGCGAGGTCGTCACCAACCCCGCCATGCTCTACATCGCGATCGGCATCCTCGGCGCCACCGTCATGCCGCACAACCTCTATCTGCATTCATCCATCGTGCAGACGCGCAAGGTGCTGCCCGACGCCGAATCGAAGCGCGAGGCCATCCGCTTTGCCACCTTCGATTCCACGCTGGCGCTGCTCTTCGCGTTCTTCATCAATGCAGCCATCCTCATCCTTGCCGCGGCAACTTTCAATCAGTCCGGCCACCAGGAGGTGGCCGACATCGGCGACGCCTACCGGCTGCTCACACCTCTGCTCGGAACCACCTTCGCAAGCACCCTCTTCGCTGTGGCACTCCTGGCCTCGGGACAGAACTCGACGATCACCGGGACGCTCGCCGGCCAGATCGTCATGGAGGGGTTCCTGAACATCCGGTTGCCGGCCTGGCTACGGAGGCTGATCACGCGCCTCATCGCCATCATACCGGCGGTCATCGTCACCGCGCTGTACGGGGAAAAGGGGGCGGGAAGCCTTCTCATTCTCAGCCAGGTCGTCCTGAGCCTGCAGCTCTCCTTCGCGGTCATCCCGCTCGTCTACTTCACCGGGCACCGAAAGAAGATGGGCGAGTTCGCCAATGGCCGGTTCCTCGGTGCCACCGCCTGGATGGTGGCGCTGGTGATCATGGGGCTGAACGCCTGGCTGCTCATCGGGACGTTCAGGGAATGGCTGGCATGAGGGCAGCGCTCACCGTTCTCGCCACTTTCCTCTCGGCCTGCGACACGCTCCTCCCCGCCGGTCCCGACGACACCACGCTGCTCGACGGGCCGGTCGCCGGCCTCACCGGCGCCCAGCTCGCCGTCTTTGCCCAGGGCGACGAGGAGTTCAACCGGGTGTTCAGCGCCGGCGAAGGATCCGGGCCAATGTTCGTCGCGTCCGCCTGCGGCGCTTGCCACGTGGGCGACGGCAAGGGGCATCCGGTCTTCAACCTCACCCGATTCGGGCGGATGACCGGAGGCGTATTCGATCCGATGCGCGCGCTCGGCGGCCCGCAGGTGCAGAATCGCGCCGTCGCGCGTTACATCGCGGAGGTGGTGCCGGCCGGGGCGACCGGTGTCGCCGTCTTCACGGCGCCCTCGGTCACAGGTCTCGGCTTTCTCGAGGCGGTGGACGACACCACGCTGCTGCGGCTCGCCGATCCGGACGACGCAGACTCCGACGGAATCTCGGGTCGGGTGCAACTGCTCGACGAGGACAACCTCATCGTCGAAGTCACATCGCTCGATGGAGTGGCCGAAGAAGGCGGGCCCACCCGCGGCGTGCCGATCGGGGGGAAGTTCGTCGGCCGCTTCGGGAAGAAGGGCGTCGCGGTGAATCTCCTGCACCAGACCGTGACGGCGTACCATCAGGACATGGGTCTCACGACTGATCGCATTCCCGAGGACCTCTTCAACCGACAGGTCGGCACCTTCGCGAGCGACGACGTGCCGGACCCCGAGGTCGCGTCGAGTACCGTGAGCACCGTCGTCTTCTACCTGAAGACGCTGCGGCCACCGCCGCGCCGCCAGGCCGACCACCCGGACGTGGTCGCGGGCGAGGCGCTGTTCGCGCAGGCGGGGTGCGCCCGCTGCCACCTGCCCACCCTGCACACCGGGGCCTCGCCGATCGGTCCGCTGCATCGGGCCGAGTTCCACCCGTACACGGATCTCCTCCTGCACGACATGGGTCCCGAGCTCGACGACGGCTATACCGAGGGCATCGCGCTCACCTCCGAATGGCGAACTCCTCCGCTCTGGGGGGTCGGCCTGGCCGCGGAATCCCAGGGCGGCCGGATGCATCTGCTGCACGACGGGCGGGCCAAGAGCTTCCGTGAGGCCATCGACCTTCACGGCGGTGAAGCCGCGGCCAGCCGCGCGGCTTTCCTTGGGCTCACACCGGATCAACATGAGCAGGTCTCGCGGTTCCTGGAGTCGCTCTGATGCCCACCCGCCGCGAGTTTCTCCAGCAGCTCGAAACGCTCTCTGCGGGGGCGATGTGCGGCGCTCTCCTTCCCGGGCTCGCCGGCTGTGCCCGTTTCCAGTTCGTGAACAGCGGCGTGGAGAGTGGCCGTCTGGTCGTCAGTCGGGAGGAGTTCGGCGCGGGGCCGTTCGCTCTGGTCGAGGCGCCCAACCTTCCCATGCCGATTTACCTCTATCGCCATGAGGACGGCGAGTTCACCGCGGTCCTGACGCGCTGCATGCACCGGGGCTGCCAGGTCGAGGCGGCCGACGGGCATCTCGTGTGCCCCTGCCACGGCAGCGAATACGACAACGCGGGCCGCGTCCTCAAGGGACCCACCCAGCTTCCCCTCATCCGGTTCCCGGTCGAAGTGAGCGACGGGAGCATCTTCATCGGACTTCAGGGTTTCGAGCAGGAGTCGGCATGACCGTGTCGCCCGGCGTGCTAGGGAATGTGGGCGGCATGATCCTGATGCTGCTGAGCTTCGCGAGCGCCGCCGCCCAGGTCCCCGACACGACGGGCGCTCCCCGGCCAAGAATCAGGGCCCGGGTGGACAGCCTCCCCGTGCAGGGCGGTGTCTACAACCGGCCCTTCCTCGCCTCGGTCGGGCGGACCGCCATCGGCGGGTACGTCGAGGGGAATACCAACTATTTTCGGGAGGATGGAGTCTCCGAAGGGTTCTCCATGGAGCTGCGCCGGTTCAACATTTTCCTGTTCTCGTCTATCGGGTCTCGTATCCGGTTCATCTCGGAGCTGGAGTTCGAGGACGGGGCCGAGGAGATCGCGTTGGAGACGGCGCTTGTGGACTTCATCGTCAATCCGTCGTTCGTGGTGCGGGCGGGCGTGCTCCTTCCACCGCTCGGCGCGTTCAACGTCAACCACGACTCCCCACGATGGGATTTCGTCGACCGGCCGCTGGTCTCGACCGAGGTCCTCCCCGCCACTCTCTCCGAGGTTGGGTTCGGGGCGCACGGCCGGTTCTTTCCCCGCGGATTCACCATCACCTACGACGCATACCTCACGAATGGTCTGGGCGACGGCATCATACTGAACGATGCCGGCCGCACCAGACTCGCGAGCGGGAAGGGAACCGGGCTGGTGGCGGAGGACAACAATGGCCGGCCGGCGTTTTCCGGTCGCATCGGGTTGCAGCGCCGAGATCTCGGCGAGCTCGGGCTCTCCTACTACGGAGCCACCTACAACACCTTTCGAGTGGACGGGCTGGAGGTCGACGAACGGCGCGGCATGTCGGCGTTCGCCCTGGACTTCAATACCGAGGTCCGGACCGTGAGCCTCCGCGGGGAAATCGCTCTCACCAGAGTCGACATTCCCGACGATCTGCGTGAGACGTTCGGCCACCGGCAGTGGGGCGCTCACCTGGACGCGGTCGTCCCCGTTTTTCGACCGCGCATCCGCGGACTGGCCGATCCGGTGGTCAACGCCGTCCTCCGGCTCGAGCACGTGGACTTCAACGAGGGCACTTTCGCGAGCACCGGCGACCCCATCGGCGACGAGATCGACGCGTTCACCGCCGGCCTGAGCTTCCGACCCGTCGCGGGGACGGTCTTCAAGGCGAACTACCGCTTCCAATCGATCCAGGACCTCGTCGGCAACGACCCGGCCAAGCGCGCCGGGTTCCAGTTCGGCCTCGCCACCTACTTCTGATGCGGTCGTTGCCGGCCCTTCTGTTCCTGACTCTCACTATCTCTGCCGTCCCCATGGCGGCCCAGGTGCCCGGCATCGCCCTGGAGCGCCGCCTTGCTTCGCGGCTCGACCTCTCGGTCGGTGATACGGTCCGGATCGGTCCCACCAGCGACTCGCTCGGCGTCGTAGCGACGATTGCAGCGATTTACGAGCCGCGTCCCGATCCCGCCGAGATCTCCCGGCCGACACGGCGAATCAGAATGCACTTGCCCGATCTGGCCGCGCTGCTTGGCGTTCCCGACCGGGTCGATCGTTTCGGCATAGCACTCCAGCGTGGCGTTTCCCCGGACACTGCCGCCGCCGCCCTCAACCGGAGCGCGCTCGGCTACCAGGCCTTCTCGTCCCGTGCCATCGCATCCGAGTCTTCGCAGACGTTCCGCGTCGTCAGCCGCTTTCATCGCGCCATCGCGGTCATCTCGATCGTGGCCAGCGCCGTTTTTCTCCTCTGCATCATGCTCCTCAAGGTGGAAGAGCGTCGGATGGATGCCGCGGTGATGCGATTCGTCGGTGTCCGCCGTCGCACCATCTTCGGCGCCCTCGTTCTCGAGGCGGCGCTGGTCGCCGTGGCCGGCTCGGCCGTGGGAACCGTGCTCGCCGTCATCGCGGGCGCCGCGACCAACGCCTACTACCGTCGCTTCTTCGACACCGCGCTCACCTTTTCCATCATCACGCCTGCAATCGTCGCATGGAGCGTCGCCTTGTCGCTCGTGCTCGGCCTCCTGGCGGGTGCCGTAGCGGCGGCGCGGCTGGTGCAAACCCGCCCCATGGTGCTCTGGGGCCGCGGGTGAAGGGATTCGGCTGGGGAGTGCGGAGCCTGGGCCGCCATCGCCTCCGCACATCGCTGTCCATCCTGGGCATCGCCGTCGCGGCGGCGATGCTGCTCGACATGGTGATGCTGAGCGGCGGCATCGACAAGTCGTTCGCGGAGCTGCTTCTCGGACGCGGATTCCAGATCCGCATCACTCCCAAGGGCACTCTTCCCTTCGATACCGAGGCGACGATGCCGGGCGCCTCGGTGCTCGTCCAGACGATACGCCGGGATGCTGGCGTCGAAGTGGCCGGCGCCGTGCTCGGCACGCCGCTCTTCGGCAAGGCGGGCGATTCGCTCGTCACCCTCTTCGGCTACGGCATCGAGCCCAACGCACAGAGCCTTTATCAGGTGACCGACGGCGGCGACCTCACGCGCGCCGACACCATCGGCGTCCTGCTGAGTCCCGCCGCCGCCAAGCTATTGCGAGCCTCAGCCGGCGACACGGTAACGCTCGTGGGCAAGCTCGACCCGCAGGCGCTGGCGGCACCGCCCGGGCGGAGGCTCGTGGTGCGGGGAATCGTCCGCTGGCTCTACGATGCGCGGGGTCAGGCCTCGGTGGGCGCCGTCCTGCCGGTAATGCAGCGCCTCGCGAATCAGCACGGCGACGACCGCGCGTCGTTGCTGGTGGTAAAGGTGAAGAGCGACGGAGCTGTAGGCGCTGTGGCGCAGCGCCTCCGGGAAAGGCTTCCCCGTCTGGAGGTGAACAGCGTCGCCGACCTCGTCATCCAGTTCCGGAAGCGACTGGTCTACTTCCGTCAGCTGTCCTACATCCTCGGATCGATGAGTCTCATCGTCACGGTACTGCTCGTCGCCACCATCCTAACCATCACTGTGAGCGAGCGCCTCGGCGAGATCGCCACCCTCCGCGCCATCGGCGTGAGCCGGTCCACTGTCGTACGGCAGGTGCTCGCCGAGGGGATGGCGCTCACGGCGGCCGGCGCCGGGATCGGCATCGTGCTCGGACTCGCGAGCGCGCGCTATCTCGACGCGATTCTCACGAGCTTCCCCGGGTTGCCGGCGGCGTTCTCGTTCTTCGTTCCCCGCGCCGATGCTCTGGCGACCGCGGCGGTGGTGCTTCTGGTCACCGGATCGCTCGCGGGCGCGTACCCCGCGTGGCTCGCGGCCCGCGCCCCGATTGCACCGACGCTACGCTCGGAGGCAACGTGACGGCGCCGCTCCTCGTGGCCTCGGGCCTGCGCAAGGACTACCCGATGAACGGCGACACCGTTCACGCGCTGAGAGGCGTCTCGCTTCGGGTGGACGCGGGGGAGTATGTCGCCATCGTGGGGCCCTCGGGGAGTGGCAAGTCCACGCTCCTCCAGCTGATCGGCGGGATCGACACTCCTTCCTCGGGTACGGTCGAGCTGCTCGGAACCCGGCTCGACCTCCTCTCCGATCGCGAGCTCACCCGGCTCCGCCTCAACCGCCTCGGCTTCGTCTTCCAGCGCTTTCACCTCCTGCCGGTGCTTACGGCGCGAGAGAACGTCGAGCTGCCGATGGCCGAGGCCCGCAGCCCGCCGGCACAGCGGCGGGCGCGCGCGGATGAATTGCTGGCGTACGTCGGCCTCGCGGCGCGGGGAGGTCACCGTGCCACCCAGCTTTCGGGTGGGGAGATGCAGCGCGTCGCCATCGCCCGGGCGC
>JBOHSC010000166.1:0-2652 GCA_050733115.1 Gemmatimonadales bacterium | reverse complement strand
GGCTTGGGAGCCGCGGCCTGTGGTGCGGGCGGGCGAGCGGGCGCCGCAACGGCGGCGCTCGCGTCGGTCTCGATCCGCGCGACCACAGTCTGCACCGCCACCGTTTCGCCCTCCTTCACCAGGATCTCGGCGAGCACGCCCGCGGAGGGCGACGGAATCTCCGCGTCGACCTTGTCGGTCGAGATCTCGAAGATGGGCTCGTCACGCTGGACCACGTCGCCGGCCTTTTTCATCCAGCGCGACAGCGTCCCCTCGGCGATCGACTCACCCATCTGGGGCATTATCACGTCAATCTTTGCCATGCGTTGATCTCCTGACTCAGTACCTGGCCACCCACCTCGCCGCTCGCACGATATCCGCCGTCTGCGGGAGCACGAAGTCCTCGAGCTGCGGTGCGTAGGGGAGCGGAACGTCGTGTGCCGCCACCCGGCGAATTGGGGCGTCGAGCCACTCGAACGCGTGCTCGCTGATGCGCGCGGTGATTTCCCCCGCAATGCCGCCGGTGACGGTGTCCTCGTGCACGATGAGGACCCGATTGGTCTTCTTCACCGTCGCCACGATCGCCTCGTCGTCCATCGGCAGAAGCGACCGGAGGTCGAGCACCTCGACCGAGATCCCGTCTTCCCGGGCAAGCTGCTCCGCCGCCTCGAGCGACTTCCAGACAGTAGCCGCATACGTGATGATAGACAGGTGGGTTCCTTCCCGCGCGATCCTGGCCTTCCCGATGGGAACAACGTGATCTCCCGCCGGCATCTCTTCCTTGATGCGCCGGTAGAGATATTTGTGCTCGAAGAACAGGACGCAATCGTCGTCGCGGATGGCCGCCTTCATCAGTCCCTTGGCGTCGCTGGCCGTGGCGGGGTAGACGATCTTGAGCCCCGGTGTGTGCAGAAAGGCCGCCTCGGGATTCTGCGAGTGGAACGGCCCCCCGCGCACATAGCCTCCGCTCGGTCCCCGCACGACCATCGGGCACGGGAGAAATGCGCGGTAGCGCGCGGTGGCGACGTAGTTGGTGAGGATGCTGTACGCGCAGGAGACGAAGTCGATGAACTGCATCTCGCACACCGGCCGGAGCCCCATGTGGGCGGCACCGGCCGCGGCGCCGACGAATCCGGTCTCGCTGATCGGAGTATCGATGACCCGGTCGGCGCCGAAGCGGGCCACCAACCCGTCGGTGACCTTGAACGCGCCGCCGTAGGCACCGATGTCCTCGCCCATGCAGAAGACGGCGGGGTCGCGCTCCATTTCCTCGAACAGCGCCTGCCGGATTCCCTCCAGATAGGTGACCTCAGCCATCGTGCGTCCCCCAGCTCGCGGGCCGCTCGTGGGCGTCCACCGCGTTCCGGATCCCTTCGCGATACCACAGCGCCGGCATCTCGGCGGGATCGGCGTAGACCCCGGTGAGACAATCGCGCGGCTCGGGTGGTGGCGACGCCTCGGCGATGTCGGTGGCCTCGTCGATCTCCGCGGCGATGCCGGTGTCGATCGCCGCCAGCTCCCCGGTGGAAACGCCCTCCGCGCCGGTGAGGCGGGCGACGTACCGGTCGAGCGGATCGTTCTCACGGGCCCAGCGCTCGATTTCGCCGGCCGGCACGTACGACTGATTGTCGTGCTCGGCGTGCCCCTTTCGGCGGTAGGTCGTCAGCTCGATCAGCGTGACTCCGCCCCCCCGGCGCGCCCGGTCCACCGCTTCCCTGGTCACCTGATACGTCGCCAGCACGTCGTTCCCGTCGGCATGGAAGCCGGGAATGCCATACCCCGCTGCCTTGTCGACCAGCCGTTCGGCGGCGCACTGGCGCTTGGTGGGCGTCGAGTAGGCATACCCGTTGTTCTCGACGATTACCACGAGGGGGCAGTGCTGCACCGCCGCAAAGTTGATTCCCTCATGGAAGGCGCCGGTGGACGTGGCACCCTCGCCCACGTACACGAGGCCGACCCGGGGCTCGCGGCGCATCTTGAACGAAAGGGTGACGCCGGCCATGACCGGGACCATGTCGCCGAGGTGGGAGATCTGCCCGATGAAGTTGCGCTCTTCGACGTCGCCGAAGTGGATGTTGAGCTCTCGGCCGCGGGTGGGGGAGTCGCCCTTGGCCATGTACTGGCGGAGCACCTCGAGAGGCGTGGCGCCTTTCACCAGCATCGAGCCGAGGTTGCGAATCAGGGGGGAAAGCACGTCCTCGCGGTGGAGGGCGTACGCCGAGCCGACGGCGCACGCTTCCTGGCCCAGCGAGCGGAAGAGGCCGCCCACGACCTTCGTTTGACGGTACAGATTGACCAGCCGCTCCTCGAGCGCGCGGGTAAGGCGCATCCAGTAGTACAACTCGAGGAGTTGCTGCCGGGTGAGCCCGTGCGGTGGCGGGGTGTCCCGGCCGGCCGCGCGGATCTTCGTAGCCGCCATACGTCCTTTACGCCTCGGCTTTCACCGCCGCCGGCCGGCTCACGGCCGCGGCCGAGTCCGACTCGATCCGCATCCCGTAGAAGGACCGGTAGACGAAGTAGATCGAAACGAGGAAGAAGGCCACCGCGAGCACCTTGCTCAGCGCGCCGGAGCCGCTGCTGCTCAGGTACACCCCGAGCTCGACGGCAAGGAGCCCGAAGAGGGTGGTGAACTGGATCACCGGGTTCAACGCCACCGAGGACGTGTCCTTGAAC
>JBOHSC010000165.1:0-3003 GCA_050733115.1 Gemmatimonadales bacterium | reverse complement strand
CAGCGTGCCCACCAGCCCGATGACGGCCCCCTGAACGAGGAATATTCTCGCTACGCTGGGCGATGTGAGCCCCATCGCCCTGAGGATTCCGATCTCGCGAGTCTTGTCAGCCACGACCATGGTGAGTGTACCGACGATGTTGAATGCCGCCACGACCATTATGAAAAAGATAATGAGGCCCATGGCGACCTTTTCGAGCTGAAGGGCGCTGAAAAGGCTCACGTTCTGAGTCTGCCAGTCGAGGGCCCGGTAAGGATACCCCAGCCGCTTCTCGATCGCCTCGCCGATCTCGGGGGCACGGTCGGGATCGGTCACTCTGACCGCGATCCCCGACACGGCGTCGCCGAGGCCGGTAAAGGCCTGGGCGGTTTTTCGCTTCATCACGACGAACTGGTTGTCGTACTGGAACATTCCGGTCTCGAAGGTGCCGGTGACCTCGAACTTCCAGAATCGAGGCACCGCCACGCCCAGCGCCGGGTTGACCTTGGCCTCGGTGACCGGTACCAGCGTGACGACGTCGCCGGGATAAACCGAGAGGCGCGAGGCCAGCCGGGCGCCGAGAAGGACGCCGCCATCCACCCCGGGCTTGGTGGTGCGGAAGGAGAGGTCGCCCTTCCTGATCGACTGCGGCAATGAAGTGACCGAGGCCGACCCGGTGTCCGGTTCGAACCCGAGGACGTTGACACCTTCACCGTAGTCCTGGCCGGCAGTGATGCCCGCCTGGCTGATCACCTCGGGTGCGGCGGCAACCACCCCCGGAGACTTCCGCACCTCGGCGATGACTTTCTGCCAGTCGTCGAGCCGGAGGCCGGCGCCGAAGGTCAGAATGCGAAGGTGCGGGTTGGCCACCAGAATCCGCTCCCGGAGATCGTTCCGCAGTCCGTTCATGACCCCGAGGACCACGATCAACGCCATGACCCCCACGGCTACCCCGCCGGTGGAAATGACGGTGTTGAGCGAGGCCGCCCGTGAGCTGCGCCTGCTCCGCAGATACCGTTGTGCGATACGCCATTCGAGCCGGCTGGGCCACTTGAGGATTCGTCCCGATCCGGCACGTCCCGGCGGCATCGCGCCAGCCACCTATGCCTCCGGCCGCATGGCGGGAAAGAGAATCACGTCGCGGATCGACGGCCGATCAGCGACGAGCATGAGCAGGCGGTCAATGCCCATCCCCATGCCCCCGGCCGGCGGCATGCCGTACTCGAGAGCGCGGATGTAGTCGGCGTCGTACGGCTGTGCCTCCTCATTACCGGCGGCCTTCTGGCGGCTCTGGTCCTCGAAGCGCCGGCGCTGGTCGTCGGGATCGTTGAGCTCGCTGAATGCATTGGCCAGCTCCCGCCCGCCGACGAACAACTCGAATCGCTCGGTGAGGGCGGGATCGCTGCGGTGAACCTTGGCGAGCGGTGAGAGCGGCTGAGGGTAGTCGAGGACAAAGGTGGGCTGGATCAGCTCCGGCTCGAGCACGGTCTGGAATACTTCGTCCTGCAGCCGGCCCCCCGAGAGTTGGGCGATCGGGTCCGCTTCGGCGCCGCGGGATCTCAACGCCGCCCGCATCTCCTCGTCGGTGGCGGTGCGCAGGTCGAGCCCGCAGCGAGCCCTGATGCCCTCGATGAATCGGACCCGCGCGAACGGCGGCGTGAAATCGAGGGTGACGCCGCCGCGCTCGATGACCCGGGTCCCCAGACACTCGTCGAGCACGCCGACGACCAGCGACTCGGTCAGGTCCATCATGTCGTTGTAGTCGGCATACGCCTGGTAGAGCTCCAGCATCGTGAACTCGGGGTTGTGCGTGCGATCCATTCCCTCGTTCCGGAAGTCATGGCCGATCTCGTAGACCCGCTCCAGTCCCCCCACCAGCAGGCGCTTGAGATACAGCTCGTCGGCGATGCGCAGGAAGAGGGGCATGTCGAGCGCGTTGTGATGGGTCTTGAACGGCCGAGCCGCCGCGCCGCCGTAAAGCGGCTGCAGGACCGGTGTCTCCACCTCCAGGAAGCCGAGCTCGTCGAGGTGGCGGCGGATGAAACGGATGGCCCTGGCACGGAGCCGGAAGACGTTCCGGACCTCGGCGTGCACCGCCAGGTCGGCGTACCGCTGCCGGTAGCGGATTTCGGGATCCTGGAGGCCGCCAAAGGTGGTGAGACCCTCAGGCCCTTCCTGGGTCTTGCCCCGGGGAAGCGGGCGGAGCGACTTGGCGAGAAGGGTGACCTGGGCGGCGCGAATGGTGACTTCTCCGGTTCGCGTGCGAAAGAGGCTGCCCCGGACACCGATGTGGTCATCGAGATCGAGAAGCTGGACGGTGTCCCACTCCGGACCGAGAAGATCCTTCTTGAAATAGAGCTGAATGCGTCCGCTCCCATCTTCCAGGTGCATGAACGCCGCCTTGCCCTGGGACCCCTGCCGAACGATCCGCCCGGCGACCGTGACTTCGGGCCCGTTCTCGCCCATCCGATCGTCGTAGAGCGCGGCCGCGTCGGCGGCGCCATGAGAGCGATCGAAGCGATAGACGAAAGTCGGGATGCCGGCGGCCTCGAGCGCCGCCCGCTTCTCGCGCCGGGCCTTTTCGACGTAGCCCCACTCCTCCTCGGAGCTCACGCCGCCTTCCCTCCGAATCGCTTGAGGTAGGCCTGGATGAAGGTGTCGAGGTCGCCGTCCATCACCCGCTGCACGTCACCCACCTTCACCTCGGTCCTGTGGTCGTTGACCATCGTGTACGGCTGGAAGACGTACGAGCGGATCTGGTTGCCCCAGGAATTGTCGGTCTTGGTGGCCTCGACCACCGCCCGGGCCGCCTCCTGCTCTTCCAACTTCCGCTGGTAGAGAGCGGCCCGCAACATCTTCATCGCGGTGGCGCGGTTCTTCGTCTGGCTCCGCTCCTGCTGGCAGGAGACCACGACTCCGGTGGGCTCGTGGGTGAGACGCACCGCCGAGGAGGTCTTGTTGACGTGCTGGCCGCCGGCGCCGCTGCTCCGGAAGACGTCGACCCGGACGTCCTCGGGGTCGATC
>JBOHSC010000164.1:0-6627 GCA_050733115.1 Gemmatimonadales bacterium | reverse complement strand
TCGCCGGCGGTCTCGTCGACGACGCCACCGTGGTGCTCCTCGCCCTCAGCCTCGCCGAGCGGAAGCGCGACCCTCGCCAGGTGGCGTGGTACGCCCTGTCGCCGCTGCCTGTCATCGCGTTCGCCGGCAACGGGCACGTGGACACCCTGGCCGTGCTGCTGCTGGTCGCTGCGCTGCTCGCCCTGCGGCGCGGGCACCGGGTGCTGGCCGGGGTCCTCGTCGGGCTGGCCACCATGGTCAAGCTGTACCCGGGCCTCGCCGTGGTCGCCGGGTGGCGACGGGGTCGATGGCGCCTCGTCTTCGCCGCCGCGGTCACCGCGGCCGCCACCGAGTACCCGCACGTGCTCGCCGTAGGCTCCAAGGTGCTGGGCTACCTGCCGGGCTACCTCAAGGAGGAGCACTACGAGAGCGGGGGACGCTACCTCCTGCTCGGCCTCGGCGGGCTCCCGCAGCAGCTCACGGTTGCGCTGGCCGCGCTGGTGGTGACCGCCGCTATCGTGGCGGTCTGGCGTTCTCATCTGGAGCCGGCCAGCGGGCTGGCCGTCCTATTGGCGGTGGTGCTGCTGGTGGCCACGCCCGTCCAGCCCTGGTACGCGGTGGCCGCAGCCGGGGTGGCCATGATCGCCGGCTTCCCCTGGCTGCTGGCCGTGGCTCTCGCAGCCGAGCCGTACTACGCCGCGGTGGTGCTCGGCGACCCGCACCAGATCGGCATCGGTCGCCTTTGCTATGCCGCCGCCGCTGTGCTCGTCGTGGCCGCCGTCGCTGCGCGCCTCGGCATAGTCCCCCCCCGCCGGACTCTGATGCTTCAGTAGCTGCTCCATTCTCGGTCGAACCAGCGCCGCACGCGGCTTCTGCCGAAATCAGCCTTGTCCGCGAGCAGGAGATCAGATGGCTCATCGAAGGTCCCGCGTGGCGCCTCGCCGCTGCGAAACGTCACCTCGACGCGCCCGATCTTGTCGTGACCGAACTCGATGTAGCAGATTCCCGTTCCGTCATACGTCGATGCCGAGTCGCCGCGTCTGTGACGGGCGATCAACCGGTCGGCGACCACGGACGCCTGCCGCTCGGCGAAGACGCCCGCCTTGGGCGTGCCGACACTCGTGACGTCCCCCAGGGCATACACGTCGGGAAAAGACGTCTCGAGGGTCAGCGGGTCGACCGGGACCCAGCCGTCCACACACATCCCGGACTCAGCGACGACGGCGGGCACCCGGTGAACCGGTACGCCCAGGAACAGGTCGAACGACATCTCCTGACCGTCGGCCAGAGCCGCCACCCGCCGCCTCGGGTCGAGGCCGCAGACGACAGCGTCGGGGCACCACTCGATCCCACGCTCGGCGAAGGCCGCGAGCAACGCTTGCGAGGCTGCCGGCGAAGGCGGGATCGGAGCACCGAGCGGCATCACGAGCGATATCTCGCTCGTCTCGCGCAAGCCGCGTGCCACGAGGAAGTCGTGCAGCATCAACGCCGTTTCGCTCGGCGCGGGTGGGCACTTGAACGACTTGCCGGTCACACCCACGACGGCGGCGCCGCGCTCAAAGCGTGGGAGAACGTCCCGAAGCGCAAAGGCGCCCGGCACCGAGTAAAACTCGTTTCCCCCTTCAGTCAGACCGGGGGTGGCGCCGGGATCGAGATCCGCGCCGAGCGCCACGATCAGGATGTCGGCCTCGAATGTCCCCGCGTCGGTGACGGCGCGCTTCGCCGCGGGGTCAATGCTCCGGACGGTGGTGCGGAGGAGCCGTACGCCCGGCTTCACAATGTTGCGGTAGGCGTGTTGCACCGCATGGGGCGATTGATGCCCAAACATCACGTCGAGCTTCGAGAAACCGAAGACGAAGGCCTCGCCTTTGTCGATGAGGGTGATGTCCAGGGCGTCGCCGAAGGCGTCCGACAGGATCGTCGTCACCTCGAGGCCGCCAAAACCCGCTCCCAGAATTAGCACCCGTGATTTCATGGCCGGTCAGTGCACTCCCTGGCGTTTCCTGGCACGGATGCCTACCCGATCCCCTCGACCAGATAGAGATCGCTCAGCGAGCGCAGGAACGAATAGGCGTGGCGAGTCCCGTCGGGGGTGGCCACCACGCCGCCGATGTAGACGATGCCCGAGGGCTCCGGGGGCCTCAGCTCGCGTACGAGGCTCCGTGCGCCGGACGACAGCTCCACGCGCTCGATCCTCGGCGGGTGCTCAGCCGTGCGCGCCACGAACAAATGCCGGCTGTCGAGATCGAACCGCACCGGCATGTCGTCGGGCTTGAGACTGGGGACGGGCTCTCGGGCTCCCGAATCCACGTTCAAGAGGAATGCCGCGTCCCCACGCCCAGGCAAAAGGATGCGCTTTCCGTCATGCGAGATGGCAAGCCCCATGATCCAGTCGAAGTCGATCTCTTCGTCGAGGATGAGCCGAGGGCCCCCTCCGGAGATCGATTGGCGATAGAGCCTGCGAGCGCGTTCCTTGGTCGTGCCAACGAGGAAGATCTCTTCGCCGTTCGGATGCCATCCCGCCCAGACGTACCGATCGATCTCCGGTGATCGAAGCGAACGACTCACGCCAAGCCCCGTCGGGAATATCACCATGTCATCCTCTGGAGCCCACGGGATCGCGAGCACCCACTTCCCATCCGGCGAGATTCCCTTGGCCATGCCGTCCCCGAGTCGGACCGCCGCGGAGCCGTCGGTGGCACGCAGGTAAACCGCGTAGTGCGGATTCTCGGCGTCCGCGACCTCCGTGAAGAGGAGCTGGGTGCCGTCCGACGAGAGGTCGGCCGCGAGCGAGGCGTCAAACCAGGAGAGGTTGAGATCGCCGGACGAATCATCTCCACCCACGATGGCGCCCAGATTCAGCTTCTCCGTGCTCATGAGGAGGCGGCCGTTCGCCGCCACGTCGTGGAGCCGAATGCGCGAGGGAGAGGAATATATCTTCCGCGTCGGGCCGCCGGCTGTGACCGCCCAGATCCCCACTTCCAGATCGAAGTTGATGCCCGAATACCAAACCTCGGTCCCGTCCGGGGACCAGCAGACTCCCGTCACGCTGGTCATGCGCTCCGCGAGCACGCTCACGCGCCGCTCCCGATCCACGAGGCAGACCCGTCCACTCGTATCGCCCGACGTCCCGTAGTCCGCGAACGCGACACGCGCGCCGTCCCGCGACACGCGCGGAAGCCCGCACCAGTCCACGGTCTCGTGAAGGACCGTGCCCGCCGGGTACTCGAGGCGGTACCGTCCTCCCGAAGGCCGAACCACCGCGAGCGACTTTCCGTCAGGCGACCAGTCGGCTCTCGCCACGCCTTCGAGAAGAAGCCGCACACCGCCGCCCCCGAGCGAGGCGCGGGCGAGCGTGCCCTGAACCTCGAACCAGTACGTATGCCGATGGCCCAGCGAGAGCGCCATCTCTCCCGTCGAGGAGATGGCGTGGAGATCGCCGGGCGGAAGCCCGAGGCTTCTCGACTCCGGGCTCTCAGGGCGCGACGAGTAGATTTCGAACGGCTTTCCTTCCCACGCCGCGCCGTAGATGATGCTTCGGCCGTCGTCGGCGAAACGCGCGCTCGAAATGTTCCCGTTGCGGAAGGTGAGCCGTTGGAACTTGGGCAGGCTCGACGCGGACCGCGCTTGCGGCTCGCCCGTTATCGCCTCGACCCGGCCCGTCGTGGAGATCGCCTCCAGCGCGATGGCAAGATCGTGCGCCGAGCGGAACCGATCGTCGGGCCTCTTCTCCAAACAGCGGCGCAAAATGCGATCCAGGGCCGTGGGAAGATCGCGCACGGACGCGTGGAGGTCGGCCGGCTCTTCGCGAAGGATCGACGACATCGTGTCGGCCGGCGATTCTCCGCGAAACGCACGCTTGCCCGAGAGCATCTCGTAAAGCACCGCGCCCAGAGAGAAAATGTCGGACCGAGCGTCCACCGCCAGCCCGCGCACCTGCTCCGGCGACATGTACCCCACGGTCCCGATGACGAAGCCCGCGTCGGTTTGGGCCACGACCGTTCCCGCCTGCGACATCGATTCTGACTTGGGAACCGGCGCCTGCTTCGCGAGGCCGAAGTCGAGGATCTTGAGCCGACCATCCGGCAAGAGCATGATGTTTTCGGGCTTCAGGTCGCGATGGACGATCCCCTTGTCGTGCGCGGCCGCCAGGCCATTCGCGATCTGGATCGCGAACGAAACCGCCTTGCTCACGGGAATCGCGCCCTCCGACAAGCGCTCTCGGAGCGTCTCGCCCACGAGAAGCTCGGTCACCGCAAAGGTCATCTTGTCGTCGGAGCCAAAATCATGGATTGCGAGGATGTTTGGATGGGAGAGCGCAGCCACCGATTTGGCCTCTCGCTCGAACCGCGCGAGGCGGTCCGGATCGGCCGCCACCGCCGGGGGAAGCACCTTCACCGCGACGTCGCGGCTCAGCCGGGTGTCGCGGGCGCTATAGACCTCGCCCATCCCGCCGGCCCCGAGGGCGGCCAGGATCTCGTAAGGGCCAAGTCGGGTGCCGGGACTCAGGGCCATAGCCCGCTACTCTATCAAGTCCGCGCTCGCCCGTCCTGGTGGGCGGACTTCCGGAGCATCCACCCATAGAGCCAGACGATCACGCCCACGAAGCCGAGCAATCCAAGCCACGGAGCGGGCGCGAAGTCCTCGGGGACGAGCCCGATCGGCGCGTCCTTGTTCAGTCCCACGATGAGGCCCGCGTTGATCACGCCCCAAATGCTCTCGCCGACAATGAGCCCTGACGCGACGAGCGTGCCCAGCCGCTCCGCGCGCTCGGGATTCGACATCGAGCGCGCGCGTCCGTTATACCAGCGGGACAGCACGGCCCCCACGACGACGGCGAAGGTCGCGGACATCGGTAGATAGATCCCGATGCCCACCGCGAGCGGCGGGATGCGGAGCTTCTTCAGCGCGCCGAGGGTCGTGTCCAACAGAATGAGGCCCACACCGACCAACGCGCCAATGCCGAGCATCCTCCACTCGAGGTGCCCCCCGATCACGCCCTGCGCGAGCGCGGAGATCAGCGTGGCCTGCGGTGCGGGCAGCGGATTGGGCGCCACCACGCCGACGTTCGCCGCCCCGGCGAACCCGTACGCTTTGGCGAGCAGGTTGAGCACGAAAGGAATTACCGACGCACCGGCGACGACCCCGACGATGAGCGCGATCTGCTGGCGCCTCGGCGAAGCCCCGACGAGCTGGCCCGTCTTCAGGTCTTGAAGATTGTCATTCGAGATCGTCGCGCAGGCGAACACGATGGCCGTGGTGAAGAGGGCGAACGCGACGAGGGTGGGCTGGATCGCGGGGGTCGGTGGAACCGCGAGAATCACCGCCAAGGAGCACATCACGATCGAGAGAATGCCGACACCCGAGATCGGGCTGTTTGAAGCGCCGATGAGCCCCGCCATGTAGCCGCAGATCGCGGCGATGAGGAAGCCGCCCAGGAGCACGAAGGGCACGGCGATCAGCGTGAGCGAAACCGCGTGCGGAGCGAGCGCGGTCGACTTGGCAAAGGTGAAGGCAAGCCACGCCGCGATGGCGAGACACACTCCGGTGAGAATGAAGATCCACCGAGAGGCCAGGTCCCGGTCGCGATCGTCCCCAGAGGCCTTGGCCCGCGAAGCGGCGAGCGTCCCGATCAGTCCCCCGACGACCGGCTTCGCCAACGTGGCCAGCGTGTAGATCGCCGCGACGGCGATCGCGCCGGCGCCGATGAAGCGCACCTGCGTCCGCCAGATGGTGAGCGTGTGCGCTGCGAGGGTCACCCCGTCCGCCGCGGGCTGCAAGGAAGTCAGGATCGGCACCGAGATCCCCCAGGCGATGATGAGCCCTGTGAGCATGGCCATCCCCACCGACAGACCGACCAGGTGCCCCGCGCCGAGCAGCGCGAGCGACCACGCGACGTTGTATCCGCTCGACGCCATGCCCGAGAGGCGGAAGAAGCCGGCCACCTCAGCCGCCGCGACGCGAGTGGCCCCCACGATGGCGAGACCGGCCGAAGCGAACGAGCCGAGCATCACGGCCATGAGACCTTCCCGGGCCTCGCCTGTCTCGTCCTTCGTCTCGCCGCGCGTGCCCGATCCTACCTTCAGCACTTCGGCGGCCGCGACGCCCTCGGGATAGGGCAAGTCGGAATGCGTCACCAGGGCGCGTCGGAGCGGAATCGTGAAGAGGACACCGAGAACGCCACCGCTCACGCAGATGAGGAACGATTGCCAGAACGGGAAACCCACCCACCAACCGACGATCACGAGGCCAGGCAGCACGAAGATGATCGCCGAGAGCGTGCCCGCCGCGGACGCCACGGTCTGCACGATGTTGTTCTCGAGAATCGACGAGTCCTTCACCGCGCTCAGAATCGCCATCGAGATGACGGCCGCCGGGATCGACGAGGCAAACGTGAGACCAACCTTGAGGCCGAGGTAGACGTTTGCTGCCGTGAAGATGGTGGTGATGAGGGCGCCTAGGATGAGACTTCGGACTGTCAGTTCCTTGGGCTTCACGCGGGTTTCCTCCGCCCCCGGGGGGCGAATTCGGCGACGATGGACTGGGCGACGGCGGCCGCGGGCACCGCAAGAATGGCGCCCGGAGGGCCGAGGAGTGCTCCGCCACCGAGCACGCTCGCAAGGATCACGAACGGATGCACCTGTACCT
>JBOHSC010000163.1:0-3913 GCA_050733115.1 Gemmatimonadales bacterium | reverse complement strand
GAGGTATCCCGATGCGCACCATACCTCGCCCGAAGAGCGCAAGGTAGAGGGAGTCCCCAGACACGGGATCTGCATCGTAGAAACCGGAGTACGGAAACGCGATCAGATCGGCGAGCTTTTGGACGCTCAAACCATCCAGCCCCTGAAGCTTGTCAATCCTTACCCAACTGGCACCAGCGTCTCGTGAGAACGCCACACCGCCGGGGAAAAGGATCGCCACGCGCAGTATTTCGGGCTGGCCTCGCACAAAGCCGTCATGCACAAAGAGCATTTGCTGCAATGGACACAGTCTCGCGAACGACTGCCCCTTGCAGGCAAAGGTGAACTCCCCATTGTTTGTCGCTATCTTGGTGAGTTCGGTGTCGACAGTCCAAGTCAGGCCACCATCCGGGGTCGACTTGATATTCCCCGCGCCCTCATCTGTGACGTAGACGTGCCGTGAATCGTAGGGATCAACGAAGAGGCTCGTGACTTGGGTGAGACCAGCTAGTGTGCCCCAAGACGGCACGCGACCTGAGCCATCGACCTGGCCCTTGAGAACTTGCCCCCCCGTGGTCACGAGATACACGACCGTCTTCTGGTGTCCTTGGGATGTCGCCACAATGGCGACCGTGTTCACATCGAAGTCCGAAATGGAGACCCATGTCGTGGGATTGGCCACATGGCGGGCTTGCTGAGCAAGAGTACGCAGTTGAGGGTCGCGGGCGCGCACAATGATATCCCGCTGGAGGGGGATAGTGTGAGATTCGTCGCGACGAAGCAATCCGATGTAGTCGCCGTGCGGAGCGGGAGGCTCGCCCGGCAGCGTCATGACCTGGGAGAATGCCGCCTGCCCGGGCGGAGAGCCTCCGTCATCCATGGGAAGAACATTCTCGCCACCATCGGGTCGAAGGCCGCCCGTGACAATGATGTTGTCGTTCGGGTCCGTGCCGATGGGCGGAAATCCGGTCGATGACCGATACACCTGCCGCACACCATTACGGCCAGTGATGACCTGACGCGGCAACAAGGGATCCATGCTCACGAATCCACTATCGCCACAACATCCGATGGGTTTCCACGACGCTCCGGGAACGCCGCCGCTGGTCGAGACCCACGTTCCGTTGTCTCCCCGAGGGGAGGTACAGGGTCGTAGGACAGACAGGGTGGCCGCACGGCGTGCTTGCCGAGACACCCGCCATGCTGATGCTCTTGAAGGCTTTGAGACCGGCATGCGCGTGTACCCATGGTCGCGCCGCCGTGAGACAATTAAAGGGGAATTCAGCTTTTCGCGTGGTTGAGATCCCGCCATCGTGCGCTGCGTACGCCGTGCAGTCGCCTCTCAACGGGCTATACGTGGAGGGAAAGGCCATCGACCACGTATCAGCATGGAGGCTGGGCAGGGCCCTCCAGAAGGACGGCAGCGCGGACACGGTGCGCACCAGCTGGAAGAAGGTAAGCTGGTCAGTGGCGAACACGTCGTAACTGATTCCTGGGCCGTCCTTCCCCGGCCGTGTACCCGGGCGAGGGACGGTGAATACGGCACGGATCCCGCAACAGTCTTGCTTGGTATCAGGGAAGTCCAGGGACTCCACCGTGACAGTGGCGAAATCCACGAGCGACACCTCGGTCTTGTTGCTCCCGGCAGCGGTGTGGATGGCCACCACCCCGTGCTCATGCAGCGCGCCCGTTGGCGCTACCGCAAGCCCGGCGCAGCCGTTCGGTAGATCTCGACCTCGGTCCCAGTTTCCTACGATGAGGGCACCCGAGGAACCAGTCTGGTAAAACGCTCGGTACACACTCCGGTCAAGGCAAGCGAAGATCGTCAACCCACGCACGGCGAAATATGTGCCCCCAAATGTGTTCCCATCTACGGGGAATGGAGTTGAAATGACAAACCAGTTCGCTAAGTCGACGCTCGTAATAAGCCCGCAGGGCGTTACCGCGAAAGCTATACCGGTACTGAACGCGACCCTGCCGACCGGCAAGCAACCAGGGAGTGCACTGTGCTGCCAGCTGGCCGCACCATCCAGAGAGATCCAGAGTCCCCCAAAGCGCTGTCTCGGTCGGAAGTCGTCCGCTTCTGTGGCGTAGACGAGTCGATCCGGACGCAGGTCATCAATGGCGAGTACTGGCGCCAGGGTTTGTGCGGACCAGCCGGTCCGCAATCCTGAGCCAGACTGAACCCAGCTCCGCGCGGCATCGGTTGACTTCCAGACGCCGGAAAATTCGCTCGCAGCGTAGACGATGTCCGAGTTCAGGGGATTGACCACCACGGCAACTATCTTTCCGGCTGAGTCGTCCCCCCCACCAACTGGAATACCGAAGGGGCGGTCAGGCGAGACGTCCCGAGTCAGGTACGTCTGAGCGGAAAGGGCAAGGGGTGCTCCGAGTGCGAGTAATCCAATGGCGTGCGCCACGCAGAAGGGGCGAATCCTACTGATACTCGCCATACAGTCCTCCGTGTCCGTCCGGACGGGTGACCTCCCGGTCCGACTCAGGCGGGACTGGAATTCCTCCTCTCATGAGCGTGAATGTCCACCAAGTAGGTCGAAAGGAAGTATCGGGGCTAGGGACCAGCGTATGCGGGCCGATCCAAGGATATTTCCACCTCCCAGGGTCCGGACGGGTGGGACCGCCCGACTCTAGGAGGCTTCACTATCGATGTCAATGGCGGTGCTTTCTCGTGTAGGGAGCACATAATCTGCCCTTCCGAGAGCAAGTGACGTGTCCGCTTTGCTGGCCTCGTGTCGTATGTCCATCGGCAACCGAGGAGGCGCCGATGGGCTATGGCTCGGCTGCCGTGGAGCGGGCGACAACGTATCAGCAGGTGATCATGCGCGCGTTGGCGGGCAGTCTCACGTGGTTGCAGGCAGCGGCCGGCTGGAGCCGGCTGGCGGGAAGATTGAGATGAAGCCGGTGGTGGAAGGTGGCCGGCGCGGGTATCGGTTCTCTGGGAAGCTGAGTGTCGAGCGCCTCCTGACAGGCGTTGCGCTCGACACTCGCGCCATGGTGGTGGCCCCAACGGAACTCGAACCCGTGTTTGGTCGCGGTCGCGTTTTCGCTAGCAATATCACATGGATTTTGCCGCGACGGCTCACGGAAAGGTGAGAGAAGTGGCGGACGCCCATGTCGAGGAAGTACTTCGCCTGATCCGCGGTGGCGATCTCGGCGGGGGGCGGCACGCCCATCTTGCAGCTTGCGTTGAACCTTCCGCGCGAATCGGACAGGCGCCCCGTCACACAGGACCTCGAAGCGTTCGACCGTGAAGGCCGTCACCGATCGCAAGGCCCAGCCGCAAATCCTTCAGTGCGATGAGGATCGTTTCGTAGAAGGCTCGACGGCCGTGGCGAGGGATCGATCGTAGATGGCGACGTTCAATTCCTCCCCCGCGTAGCCTCCGAGACGGCGCGCGCTCAGCGACGGGCGAGGTCGTGCAGAAGCGCTCGCACGTCTTGGAGGTCAGAGGTGTCGAAGCCCTCCGTGAACCACTGATGGATCCGCTCGAGCGCGGCGTGCGCGGCGCGCGTGCGGCCGCGCCCCCGCCACAGTCGCGCCAGGCTGAGGGTCGCCTGGAGTTCCGGCAGCTTCGCGCCCTGTCGCGCCGCGACCTCGATCGCATCCTGGAAGCAGGCTTCGGCTGCGGTATCGTCACGGGTCACGTCGAGCACCAGCTCACCCTTCAGGCGATAGAGCGCGGACTCGTGATGGCGCTGCCCGGTATGCTCGACGTCGGCCAGCAGCTCGGTCACCGTCGCGAGCTTCGTCGCATTGTCCTGATCTTCGGCTACCACGTTGATCTGCGCCATCACAGTGCCGACGTAGTGCATGCGGGCGCCGGTGGCGCAATAACGCGCGAGGCCGTCCCGCATGAGCGCGTGCCCCTCGTCCGCGCGACCGCCGGCCGCGAGTGCCCAACCCAGCTCGAAGGTGC
>JBOHSC010000162.1:0-6477 GCA_050733115.1 Gemmatimonadales bacterium | reverse complement strand
CCTGAGTGTGCCGGGTTCTCTTGCCGCTCAGTACTTCGGGCGGAATAAGGTCCAGTACACGAACTTCGACTTCAAGGTCATTCAGACCGAGCATTTCGACGTCTACTACTACGACCGCGAGCGGACCGCCGCCCTCGACGCGGCCCGCATGGCCGAGCGCGGCTACGCCCGGCTCTCCAAGGTGCTGAACCACGAGTTCAAGGAACGCAAGCCGATCATCCTGTACGCCTCCCAGGCGGACTTCCAGCAGACCAACGCCACCGACGCCGGCGGCGAAGGCACCGGCGGCGTCACCGACTTCGCGCGCAACCGGGCGGTGATGCCCTTCTCCGGATCGTACGCCGACTTCGAGCACGTCCTCCAGCACGAGATGACGCACCAGTTCCAGTACGACATCTGGTCGCGCGGACGGGCCGGTGGCGGGCTGCAGACGCTGATCGCCATCGCGCCGCCGCTATGGTTCGCCGAGGGGATGGCGGAGTACATGTCGCTGGGGCCGATCAACGCCGAGACCGCGATGTGGCTGCGCGACGCGTCGCTCGAAGGAAAGCTCCCGACGATCAAGCAGATGACGGCCGACCCGTACGAGTACTTCCCCTACCGGTTCGGCCACGCGCTCTGGTCGTACATCGGTGAGCGCTGGGGCGACGAGGCGGTGGGCGCCATTCTCAAGGCGACACTCGCCGGTGGAATCGAGCCCGCCTTCAAGCGGACCATCGGCCTCACCCTCGACCAGCTGTCCGACCAGTGGCGCGACGCCGTGCAGAAGCGCTACCTGCCCGAGATCGGCTCGCGCACCAAGGCGCGCGCGGTGGCCGACGAGCTCCTCACCAAGGAGCGCTCGGAGGGAACGCTGCACCTGGCGCCCGCGCTCTCGCCCGACGGCTCGCAGGTGGCCTACTTCAGCGAGAAGGATTTCTACTCGGTCGATCTGTATCTCGCCGACGGTGTCACCGGCAAGGTCAAGCGCCGGATTCTCAAGTCGGGCGTGAGCAGCAACTACGAGACCTACCGGTTCATCAACTCGCAGGCCAACTGGTCGCCCGATGGCAAGTACCTGGCGTTCGCCGCCAAACGCGGACCCCGGGACGACATCGTCATCGTGGACGTGGCCCGCAACAAGCAGGTGGGGCGCATCCAGCTCAAGCTGAGCGGCGTCACCACGCCGTCGTGGAGCCCCGACGGCCAGCGGCTCGTCTTCACCGGATACGACGGCGGACTTAGCGATCTGTTCATCGTCGATCGCGACGGCAACAACCTCCGGCGCCTCACCAACGACAAGTACGCCGATCTTCATCCGGTGTGGTCGCCCGACGGGAACACCATTGCCTTCGCCACCGACCGCGGACCCGGCACCGACTTCAACCGGCTCGCGATCGGCAACGCCCGGATCGCCCTGTACGATCTGGCCGGCGGCAAGATCACCGTCCTCGATCATATGGACCGGGGCAAGAACGTGAGCCCCCAGTGGGCGCCCGACGGGAAGTCCATCGCCTTCGTGTCCGACCGGAACGGCGTCAGCAACATCTTCCTGTACGACCTTGGCGACCGGAACGTCTACCAGCTCACCGATCTCTACACCGGCGTGCAGGGCATCACCCCCCTCTCCCCGGTCCTCAGCTGGGCCGGCCCGGCCGACCGCCTGGCCTTCGTGTATTACGAGAAGGGCAAGTTCGACATCTACTCGATCACCAACCCTCGCGGGCTCAAGCGCCAGCCCTACCTCGAGGTGGCCACCGACAGCGTCGGCGTGCTGGCCCGGGCCACAACGCCGGCCTTCGACACCACGCGCTCGCTCCAGGTGCGCGAGGACGTCCGTCCGCAGGTCGGTGAGGGCGGCTCCATCTACCGCACGCCGCAGGGCTTCCGCTCCTCCGGCGACCTGGCGAAGGGCACCGACACCACCCGCCTGCAGCAGCCGGTCTCGATCGCGGCGCTCCTCGATTCGGCCAACTTGAGCCTGCCCGACACCAGCGAGTTCACGCTCAAGGACTACCGGGTCCACTTCACGCCCGACTACGTCGCGCGGCCCTCGATCGGCTACGCGCGCGACAACTTCGGGCGAGGTTTCTTCGGTGGGTCGGCCATCTCGCTCAGCGACATTCTGGGCAATCACCAGATGGTTTTCTCCGGATACGTCAACGGCCGGATCTCCGAGGCGCAGGTGCTCGCCGCGTACATCGACCTGAGCAAGCGGATCAACTGGGCGGTGGGAATCTCGCAGGACCCCTACTACTTCCTCGAGCCGAGCGAGGTGCGGGCCAATGACCCCTCGCCGGGGATCAACACGTTCGTCACGAATATCCGGCGGCTGGTAGTACGCTCCGTCTTCGCCCAGGCCTATTACCCCCTGAGCCGCTTCCGGCGGATCGAGGCGGGGGCCCGATTCGCCAACGTGGACGACGCGATCCTGAGCATCAACGAGCCGTACGAACCGGTGTCCGGCTCGCTGGTCCAGGATCCCTTTCTCGAGACCACCAACCTGCCCGGCGTGAACTACGTGCAGCCGTCCGCCGCGCTCGTCTTCGACAACTCACTCACGGGATACGTCGGCCCGTTCTATGGGCGGCGCTATCGCGTCGAATTCGCCCAGACGCTCGGCGACTGGAAGTTCTCCCAGGTTACCGCCGACTACCGTCGCTACGACGGCATCATCGGTCCGATCGTGCTTGCCACCCGGGCGCTCTACTTCGGCCGCATCGGCCGCGATGCGCAGGAATTCAGGATCTTTGGCGGAAGCACCGATCTGATCCGGGGCAATACCTCGGGCTCCTACCGCCGCAACGAGTGCCTCAACGCCAACGACGCCAACGCGGAGTCAGGCTGCGCGGTGTTCGACCGGCTGGTGGGCACCCAGATCGCCGTCGGCAGCGCGGAGCTGCGGTTCCCGATCCTCAATCCGTCGTTCGGCCTCCCCGCCGCCATCCCGCCGGTCGAGGGCGCGCTGTTCTACGACATCGGTCTGATCTGGGACCAGAACAGCACGCTCAAGTGGAGCCGTGCAGCGAGCGACGATCCGATCCGGGTCAGGACCCCGCTCCAGACCATCGGCGCGTCGATCCGGGCCAACCTCTTCGGCTTTGCCGTTGCCCGGCTCGACTACTCGATCCCGCAGGAGCGGAAGGGAGTCAAGGGACTCTGGACCTTCAGCCTCGGTCCCACCTTCTGACCTGACACCCCGCCCCGCTATGTTTCAGGGGTGAAAGTCCACCTGACCAGACTGGGTGCGGGTTTCCTGCTCCTCGCGGCGGCGTGCGGGAACGATCAGGAGCTGAAACTCGGCAATCTCCCGGCCTCTACCCGGGCGCCGGCTCCTTCGTCGGCCGTGCGCCTTCCGCGCGACGGCGGCCGGGCCCGCCTCTACCGCATCCCCTCCCTCGAGCCCTCATCCTGGTCCACCGAAGAGAATCTCCCGGCGCTCGATCGCGCCGTCGGTGGCGACCCCGAGCAGGGGCTCGTTTACGCCCTCGACAAGAAGCAGAATGTGGTTGGCGTCGATCTCGACACCCGGCGAGTCCGCCCCTACATGGAGCAGGTGCGCTACGCCGCCGTGGGTCCCGACGGCGCCCTCTATGCCGTCGACACCGGCAGCGTGGTCACCCAGCTGGTACGCCGCACGCCGGTGCGCTTCCGCTCAAAACTCCAGGGGACGCCCGCAGAGCTGCATGGGACGATGAGCGGGTCGCTCCTCGCTCGCCTCGCGGGCAACAAGCCCACGCTCGAGGTGCTCGGCTCCGATCAACCGCCGGCCTCGACTCCGCTGCCCGCGGGCCCTATCGCCACCAGCCTGTTCGGCGATCTCGTGGCGGTCGCCGCCGACACCGCGGTGGTCGTCTACGATCCCACGGCCAAGCGCGCGCCGCACGTCATTCGCGTGTCGGGACATGCACGCGACGTCATCTTCTCGCCATCGGGCCACCGGATTTACGTAGCCAGGGACGACCGCGACCTGCTCGTCCTCGACCGCTTCAGCGGTGATCAGCTCGGTGAGATCACCCTCCCCGGGCCGGCCAGGGGTCTCCGGCGCGATGAGTACGGCCAATGGCTGCTCGTCCGCCCCAGGGATGGCGATTCGGTCTGGGTGGTCGACGTAGGTCGCGGAAAACTCGCCGGCACCGTCGCCGCCGCGTGGTCGGGCGACCTCCCGGCGGTTGCCGCACCAAACACGCTCCTCGTCCGCCGCGGCGACGACGTCGTCGGCCTCAACCTCGGCGCTGACGGGTTTCCCGAAACCGGCCGGGTGAAAGGCGCCGCCGGTGACCTCTGGCTGCCGATCCGCTGGCGCCCGGTGCGCGACGTCGAGGTCCAGGCCGCCGCCGACTCGGGAATCCAGGTGGCCGATTCGGACCGCTCGGCTGCGCCTTCGGTATATCTGCAGGTGAGCAGCTCGCAGAATCCCACCTGGGCCAGCGAGCTGAGCGAAAAGCTGAAGGGCGCCGGCTTGCCGGCGTCCGTCCTTCCGCCGGCGCGGAGTGACGAAGCCTACCGTGTCGTGCTGGGGCCCTACGCCACGCGCGAGCAGGCCGAGGAAACCGGGAAGAAGATCGGCATGCCGTCGTTCGTCGTCACGCCGCAGGATCCACCCGAAAGGTAGACTCGATGAAGCTCACGCGGCTCGAGCTATCCGGCTTCAAGTCCTTCGCCGATACCGTCAATCTCACCTTCGAGCAGGGTGTGACGGCCATCGTCGGTCCCAACGGCTGCGGCAAGTCGAACGTCTCCGACGCCGTGCGGTGGGTGCTCGGCGAGCAGTCCGCGCGGCTGCTTCGCGGCGGGAAGATGGAGGATGTGATCTTCCAGGGCTCCACCGCGCGCCGCCCCGTGAACGTGACCGAGGTCTCCCTCTACCTCGACAACAGCGACGGTGACCTGCCCATCGCCTATCGCGAGGTGGTCGTCACCCGCCGCCTCTCGCGGTCCGGCCAGAGCGACTATCTCCTCAACGGCTCGCCGGTCCGTCTCCGCGACATCCAGGATCTGCTCCGCGGCACCGGGCTCGGCAGCGATGCCGGAGTGGTCATCGAGGCGAGGATGATCGACCTCCTCCTCTCGGATCGCGCCGACGAGCGGCGTTCTCTCTTCGAGGAGGCGGCGGGCATCGGCCTCTACCGCGACCGGAAGCACAGCACCGAGCGCCGGCTCGAGGAAACGGCCGTCGACCTGCAGCGAGTGGACGATCTCATCGCCGAGGTGCAGTCCCAGATCCGGAGCCTCGCCCGCCAGCGGGGACGGGCCGAGCGCCACAGCAAGCTGAGCGAAGAGAGGTTCGCGGTGCAGATTACCCTCGCTCGGCGCCTGCTCGACCGGATCGGCGACGAGATGAGGGAAATGGAAACGCGATTCGCCGAACTCTCCGATCTCCTGCCCGCCACTCGCCAGCACCTGATCGACGCGGAGCGCCGCCGGGAGGACATGGGGCGCGCCCGCGCCGCGGCAGAGAGCTCTCGCGCGGAAATCGCGCGCCGGCTGGCCGCGGTGCGGATGGAAATCGGCAGGCTTGACGGCGAGCTGGCCCTCGCGGCCGAGCGCCTTTCCAACGCCGGGGCGCGCCGGCATCGGGCGCAGGAGGAGCGGAGCCAGATGGAGCTGCGCTCCCAGCAGGCCTCGGGCGAGCGCGAGGCGGCGGCAGCCGACCGCGAGGCTGCCTCGGGGGGCCACCAGCGCATTCGGGGAGAGCTCGCCTCCCGGGCCGAAGCGGAGGAGGAGGTTCGCCGCAGGCTGGGAGAACAGCGGCAATTGGTGCGGCAGTGGGAGCAGGAGCTGCAGACGCTGGCCCAGACGCTGCGCTCGCTCGAAGGGGAGCGCGGGGCACTCGAGGGCGAGCTGGCCGCGCTGAGGGACCGGGCCGGGCAGGCCGCCACTCACCGCGCCGCCCTCCAGGACGAGCTCACTGCTGCCGAGCAGCGGCGCACCCAGGCGACGGAGCGGGCGGCCTTCCTGGGCCAGGAGTCGAAGCGCGCGGCCGCCGAGGCCGACCGTGCCCGGCACCTCGTCGCCGAGGCACGCGAGCAGGAGGCGTTGCACCGCGCCGACCGCCGCCACGCCGAAGAATCGCTGGCGCAAATGACGGCTCGCCGCCACGCTCTTGAGGAGCTGGAGCGCGACCGTGTCGGCCTCGCCCCCGCGGCTGCGGCCCTCCTCGCCGCCCGCGACCGCTTCGGCGACGGCGTGCTCGGCCCTCTCAGCGACTTCGTGTCCACGGCGCGGGAAAGCGCCGAGCTCACCGAGCGTCTGCTCGGCGATTGGATGCACGCGGTGCTGGTGCGCGATCACGAGGTTGTGCGAGAGATCCAGGAGTGGCACGCCCAGCAGCAGCCCGGCGCGCTCGTCCTGCTGCCCCTCGACCCCGGTCCCACCACCCCCCCCGGCAACCACGCATTCGACGACCGCCTCCGGGTGCAGGGCCCGGCCGCCGGCTGGGTGCGCGCGGCGCTCGCCGGGTCCGAGGCGCTCGACGCCGCCGGACGCGTCCTCAGG
>JBOHSC010000161.1:0-6637 GCA_050733115.1 Gemmatimonadales bacterium | reverse complement strand
GGAGACGGGGGGTCATGCGGCCACCGTCATCTGCCCCAGCCGCGTGACCAGCGAGGCGACGGACCACGATAGGGCGATAGGTGGCGCGTTGCCCTGCATCTGCCACGCGAGCCGCATGGCGATCACCAGGGCGATCTGCTCCCGGCTGGCGTCCCTGGGCAGCTCGAGCGACGTGCAGTCCTGCCACACCCCGTTCTCGCAGTCTGCGTCGGGCTGGACGTCCCACTGGTACCGGCAGCGCGGGCAAATGACCATCTGGCCGTCCAGCGGGATCTCGGTCCAGCAGGCGGGGCATTCGAGCGTGTGGCGCATCTAGCGGCCCCCCATCGTCAGACGGGCCACGGCGAGCCAGGTAGCGGCAATGAGGACTGTCACGAGCGCGGGAAGCATCGGTCCGGCCTTTCTGGCCCGCCCGACGTCCGGTATATTGCGGACGGAGACGGGCCTCACGGTTCGCCTTCACCTGAGCCAGTCGGGGGCTTCCTAGGGCATTCCGGCTGGCTCTTTCTACACCTACAATCTATCCACTGGCGGATAGGCTGTCAAGAAGCATCAGGGTAATGATGCCTTGACCTGCCATCCACTGACGGATAGATTGGCATCCATGGATCAGCTCGTGTCGCCGATCTCTTTCAGGCTGCAGGAACTGCGGGAGGGGAAGGGGCTATCGCAGGCCGAACTGTCTCGCCGATCCGGAGTGCCTCAGTCAACGATCTCGCGGCTCGAGGCGGCAGAGACCGGATCTATCGTGCTCGCGAACCTAGAGAAGCTGGCCGACGCACTCGGGGTGAACGCGGCCCTCCTCATCGTGCATGAGCGGAAAGGGAAACGGGGGTAGGGGACTAACGTCCCTTGGCGACAGTTCCGGCCGCTAAGGGGAAATGGAGGATCGAAAACGTGAGCCTAACCGATAAGGAGAAGTTCGAACTCGCTCGGGAAATTATCCGACACGAAGATGGATTGGTTAACAACCGCGTGACGTGGCTCCTGGTCGTGCAGGGGTTCCTTCTCTCGGCATTCGTCGGCGGAGCCGGTCTCTACGGCAAACTGCAGATAGTCAAGGCTTCCATCTTCATCACGACCGGACTGCTAGTTATCGGTTTCCTCGGGATCATTGTCAGCCTCACCGCTCGCAACACTATCCACACCGCATTCCGTCACATCAACGAAGTGCAACAGTGGTGGAACGACTCCAAGCCGTCCGAATCACTCCCGCCGCTTGCCGGAAGGTGGCCGGGTTACTCCTTTTCGACAGGCAACCTACCCAATGCCTTCGTCGCGGTTTGGATAGTGCTGCTGGTGCTGCTCCTAGCCGGGGTAGTGATCGAGTTCTGCGGGCGGTTCGACTGAGCGTAAATGATGGGGCACGGGCGCCGGGATTGCTGCCGGCTCTTCTCTTTAGACTCCCTGTGTAACAACCTACTGTCGCTTTTTCCGACTCCAGCGCGCTTGACGCGACAGTGCGCGACCCGTTCCCGCCGTGTTGGAATCCCTCAGGGCACGTCTCGCGTCACCCTGTATCACCGGCCCACACTGTCGCGGCCTCGCCTCTTCTGGCGGACTGTCAGACCCCCGTGCTAGCGTTAGCGGGTCCTCCAACAATCCAGGTCCTATGCTTCAGACGCGCGCTCGCGCTTGCGGCCGGCATTGCGCTCGCTGCTTGCGCGAGCTCGACCCAGTCAGGCTCTACCGATCCCAATGCCTATGTAGGGACGTGGGACCTGGCGATCGAGTCAGGGAACTGCGGCTCGGCTTTCGACGTACGGTTCACGATCGACCAGGACGACGCGAATGCGGCCAGCGACGGGTTCATCAACGTCGTATCGGATTGGTGGTTTCCGTCCAATCCGTCTCTGCTGCTCAACCTAAGTGGCAGTATCAACTGGCACCGCGATGACTTCGATCTGCGCTTCCACAAGAGCAACGTTCAGGGACAGTTCACCGGCACCGGCGCTTCAAGCACCCGCCTTGAAGGCGTCTTCAGCGACCCCGGCGGTGACTTCTGGGTGGGCTTGGGCACGGCGAACTGCCTAGCAAATACAGTTGCCACCAAGCAATACGGCCTCAGAGGTGGCGGTTCTGCGCTCAGGGGGTAGCAATGAAGCGTGACATGGATCTGGTCCGAAAGATTCTGCTCCATGTTGAGGCATCCGGGGAGGAGGATCTCCAGAATCGGATGCTTGAGCTCGAGGGGTATTCCCAGCCACTTATTGCTCGGCATGTTGAGATCATGGACGAGGCCGGCCTTGTGGACGCACACGTATTGCGAGCTGACGGAGTGCCCGCGTACGCCGCTTGTGTGTTCCGGCTCAAATGGGAGGGCCATGATTTTCTTGAGGCAACCAGAAATGAAACCATCTGGGCGAAGACCAAGCAGTTCGTCGTAGAGAAGGGCGGTGGGGCTTCAATCGAAATCATCAAGCGGATCGCCCTGAAAGTCGCGGTTGACCATTTCGGCCTGCCTGGGGGCTGAGATGGCCGACATTGAGCAGAGCCCGACGCGCGGTCAGATGAGCCGGCTCCTCGGCATGGTGCTCATCCTTGGGTTGGCAGGCATCGCCCTTCCGTTTCTGTTCGGCGGCCTGGATCGCTGGGAATACCGTATTGAGTCCCCCGACGACCTGAAAATCACACTAGAGCTTGATCGTCTTGGCGGAGAAGGATGGGAAGTGGTGGCAGCGCGCCGAGCAACCAGCGGGTCGGGCTACTCGAGTAGCGCGGCCTACGAACTGATCCTCAAGAGGAAGATCGGCCTCCTCGCCGCCCTCGGCACTGGCGCAACTGCCGACCGGCACGAGGCTCTCATCGAGAGTATCATGAGGTCCCCCAGTCCGGCGGCTCCCCCTGACGTGCCGACACGCACAGACTACGCCCTGCTCGATCGCCAAGGGACCACCCTTTTCGCCCTACTGGACAAGCGGTGGGCAGGCGACACGTCTCGCATTCGTCAGTTCGGGGCTAATCTCTGTGATGCCCTGAAGACCTGCACGGTGCGCTTCTGGACCTCGAAGCCGACGACCGCGTTTTCGCTTCCGCTCTCTTCCGACCTGATACAGAGTCAGGTCGCGGTCTACGCGCGACCTGGAGGCCAGGTGCTTCTCCCGAGTAGGTGATTTGGTTAGATTGATGGCGCGCACGGCTCGCTTCGCCGTGCGGTAGTCTCGAGCCCGCGCATCCCAATGGTGCCATCGGCTCCGCTGTCCCGCTCCGCTGCGGGATGTCGGGGCTTTTTTGCGTCTAGGAGACTCGTGTGGCTCTCGCTTCTGTTGCTCCAGCCGTCACCCCCGCGGCCCTGGCAATTGTCCGGGCCATTCAGCTCGCCATGAACAATCCGGCCTCGAGCGGTTCACCGTGACCGACATTCACGAGTTCGCCCGCCGACTGGTGACGGCTGGGGTCCGGCCACTCCGGGAGGACGGATGAGTCGACGGCGCAACCACGGGCGCCCGCGGAGGTGGTGTGACGGCTCGCCGAAGCGCAATCCGCGACCCGGCGCCGCAGCCGCGCCTTGGAAGCCGGAACTTGCGCACGAACTCTTTGTGAACCCCGGTGACCCTGCGGAGTTGCTCGCCTGGGTCGCCTACAAGGCCTTCCTGACCCACGGCCATGATCGGGACAGCGTGAGTGTGCCCCACGCGCGCGCCATGCAGATGCACGAGGACGTCCTTCGCCAATACCCGACCTCCGTCATCACGCACTTCCATCTCGGCGATCTCTACTGGATTGCCGCCCGCCTCGAGGAGGCCATGGCGGAATATGAGGAAGCCCTCCGCCTCGCACCCCGCCTCGGGGGAACACACACGCGAGTGGCCTACTGCCTCCTAGGTCTCGGAGAGCTGGAGCGGGCGAAGGACCGCCTCACCCTCGCGTGCCGCGCGCGTTCCGTGACCCCGGCGCATGACGTCTTGCTCGCCGAGGCGCATCTGCTGCTCGGCCATAACCACGAAGGCTGGCGCCGGCAGTACCTGCTGGCGAGGCACTTTCCAGGGCGGATTACGACCGTTATGACGCATCACGTTCGCGCCCCGTGGTGGGACGGGCAGTATCTCGAGGGGGCGCTTCTCATTGGCGGCTGTGATGGCTACGGAGATGTCCTGCAGTGTGTCCGCTATGTCCCGCTGGCCGGCCGCCGCGTGGGAAGCCTGACACTCCTCGTCTCCGACGCCCTCGTGCCGCTTTTCGAGGGTCAGTTCGAGGGCGTGCCCGTGCGCGCGTACAGTGCACCTCCCGACCCACGTTTCTTCGCGGCGTGGCTTCCCATCATGTGCCTCCCCCATGTGCTGGGGATTCGGAGCGCCCAGGACATCCCGCCGACGCCCTATATCCAGGCTCGACAGGTCTTCCGACCCCTCGCGGGGGATTTCAAAGTCGGGATACGGTGGGCCGGTCAGCCCAGCAACGCCCACGACCTGATGCGCTCCACCCACCTCCACCAATGGGCGCCGGTGCTGTCTGTTCGCGGAGCGACCTTTTACAGCTTTCAGTTTGAGACGGCCGTGGTGCAGCTCGGCGAGGCGGTTGGCGCTAAGATCATTGACCTTGCCCCAGAACTTGGTGACTGGAACCAGACGGCCGCCGCGCTGGTGCAGATGGATTTGGTGATCGCGGTGGATTCCTCGTTGGCCCACTTAGCCGGGGCGTTGGACCGGCCCGTCTGGATTCCACTACAGGCGGCCGTCGAGTGGCGGTGGGGGCTCGAGAGCCCGGTCACGCCGTGGTATCCGAGCGCACGGCTCTATCGCCAGCGGGCGTGCGGGGACTGGTCGGACGTCTTCGCCGAGGTAGCCCGCGACCTGACTGCCCTCGTCGCGGCGCGGAGCTCATCGACCGCCTCCCACAGCGTGTCCAGGTCGGCCTGAGGCCAGCCGGCGAGCCGCGCCTCGAAGGCGAGGAGCTCGAGCCGGTCGCGGAGAGGGAGACCGACGTAGGGATCTGGCGCACTGTCATGCGATGGCGGCATAGTGGAGGGTACACGCCGTGAATCAAACGCACGTCAACACTCCCGCTTTGGCCCCGTTGGAGGAACGTAATGACCCGGACACCGGCCTTCAGTGAGGCCATGCGGCGGGCCAAAACCGCTTTCAATGCTCAAGCCACCCGCGAAGGGCGCCAGCGGATCGGGGAGCACGACCTCGAGGAGGCGGTCTGGGCGGTCTACGAGCTGCTCATCGAGGAGCGAAAGAAGCGGGGGACGTCCACGACACCAGGGAGGGAGCCATGAGCGACGAGACGATGCCCCGCTCCACCGCAGCGGTCACTTCCGGGATCGCGTCCCGCCGGACCCGCTTGGCGTCGATCACCATGCTCGGGGCCACTCCGGCGGCGGCGGCGGCCTGACGGATCGTGGGCGGGTTATTTACCGACTTCGGTGAATTAGGATCGTCCCAGTTTCGCCCTGCATTCCGCGTGGCCACTTTGGCCCCGTACATCGCCCGGGACAATGGCCTCAGACCGTCAACCCGGGTGCCACGGTGCGTCGCGGATGCGGACGCCCGGACCCGGGGTGAAGCAGCAACGTACCCGCCCCCACGCCACTGCAGTCAGCTCGAATGTGCCGGCCGACTGCGACCCCTCATTCACCTCCACCATGACGAGATCGCCCTGCGGGCTGGGGTAAGCATCGAAGCTGACCGTGTCCATGTTCGCCCCCTTTGTCGGTAGCGCCGGGAACCCTTGACAGCGGAAAGCTCGCCGGGGTTAAGCTGCCAGGCATGGGACTGCCCGGCACCTCGCAGGCACCTGAAAAGGCGATCCGACCCACCCGGGTCATCGGGAAGGCCCGGGCCCGCCGGATGGAACCCGGTCTTCCTACGAGCTGGATGCCCGTCTTCGATGGTCACCCCACCGCGATTCGGCCGGACTGTCTACCGAGCTATGTCTGGCTCCAATTCCCCGACGGTCGCGTCCGCGAAGTTCACCGTAGCTTCCTCGAATATTGGTACGACCCGCCCGGCTGCGCACTCACGGACCAGGAGCTCGGCCTCCTCCGTCGGATCGCCGCGGCCGACGACCGGGTGATGTTCCAGGCGGAGGAACGAAGCGTCCAGGCGTACCGTGCGTTCGACCAGCAAGTGGATGCCCTGCGCGACCTACGGAAGGCGGGATGGATCGTGCTGAAAGTCTGGGAGGCCGAGCCAGGCAACCGCGGTCATGCGCGCCGGCGGTACTCAGCCACCCAGGCCCGCTGCACGGAGTCAGGGCGGGAGGCACTCGAGCTGATAGGAAACTAAGGAATGCTCTTCGTCGGAGGTATCGGCCTTTTCATGTGCAGCGCTACGTCACCATACGCCCCCCCCTCAAGCCCGTAAAGGGAATGACTGATATCCTCACCCCCCTTCCCGAGTTTGCTTGTCCAAGTGCCGCCAGGCAACTGGCGCGCTGCGTGCGTGGGCTTGCCGTCCTTGCTCACGAAGATTGCCACCTTCTCATAGCCAGCCTCCACCGATCCATCTGGACACGGCGAGTACCCTAGAGTCGCAAATGCAGCGGCAAAGGCGTCCACCGCCTCCTTCAGCGACACGTTCGGAGGCCAGTAAGCATATGGGGAGGGTGCAGGCCACCAAACACGTTGGGAGTCCCCTGCTGCCCACGCAATACAGTTATAATCAGGGTCTGCTGCACTAGTGAGAGAATACGT
>JBOHSC010000160.1:0-9432 GCA_050733115.1 Gemmatimonadales bacterium | reverse complement strand
CGGTAACGCGTCCGAGTGATGTTGTCGCAGCCCGCCAACCGCCTGTTTCATCTGCTTGACGCCACCACGCCGCACCCGTAGCGTCACCCTCTCATTTCACAATCGCATCATCTTCGAGCGATACGATGAGCCGGTGTCGCAGGATCACGCTCGCGCTCGTTTTTCTCTCCGACGTCGCACGCAGCGGCGTGGCGCAGTCACTGCGCATCTATCACATCGATGTCGATCAAGCCTCCGCCACACTGTTCGTCTCTCCTGCGGGCCGCACGCTGCTGGTCGACAGCGGCAAGAACGGCCAGGGCGAACGCATCCGCTCCGCTTTGCAGAGCGCCGGCGTCGACCGCATCGACTTCTTCGTGGATACCCACTACCACGAGGACCACTACGGCGGCATCGACGAGGTGGTGGACGCCGGGGTTCCGGTAGGCACTGCCTACGACCGTGGCGACAAGGGGTTCCTGCCCGCCTCAAAGCTCGGGGACGCCACCTACAAGGACTACGACCGAACCGTGGGTCACAATGCCGAACAGCTCATCCGGGGCAAGACCATCCCACTGGACCCGCTCATGACCGTCACCTGCACCAACGCGGGCGGGGTGGTGCTCGGCGAGAGCGACCCTCCACAGCAGGCCGGTGAAGAGAACGACATGAGCATCGGTCTCCTGATCATCTTCGGCGGCTTTCGCTACTGGATCGGCGGTGACACCGAGAAGCCTACCGAGGACAAGATCGCTGCCGAGGATCTGGTCCAGGACGTCGACGTCTACGTGGCCGACCACCACGGCGCCGACAATGGATCGTCCGCCGCCTTCCTGGCCGACCTGCGTCCCACCGTCGTGATCATCTCGAACGGCAGCAACAGGACGTTCAGGCATCCGAGGGCATCCACCCTGGCGCGCATGCGGAGTCTCACGCCGCAGCCCACAATCTTTCAGCTCAACAAGTATCTCGGCACCGGAGACGACGGTGGCAACGTGGCGGCGGCCTTCATCGCCGACCCTGAGACGGTGGACGATGACGGCACCATCCTGGTGACGGTGGACCAGAACGCCGGAAGCTTCACCGTGTCCTACGGCACGACGACCCAGAGCTTCAACGTGAAGGCCCCCGCCGCTCCCGCCCCGGGTCTGGTGGCTGCCGGCGGCGGCCAAGTGGTCATCACCAGGCTCTTGCCCGACCCCACCGCCGAACCCGATCGCATCGCTGAACGGGTCACACTCAGGAACGCCGGCACCACCGGGGTGGACCTGAACGACTGGTTCCTGCGGGGGTCGAACGGCCGGGTCTGGTCGCTCTCGTCTCTTGCCACCGTGGGCGGCGGCAAGTCGGCCAGCATCCGCCGGAACGCGATGGCAATGTCGCTGGACAACGATGGCGGCACTGTGGCGTTGGTCGATGCGGCGGGACAGGTGGTCGACTCGGTGAGTTACCCGTCGAGTCAGCCCGGGGTGGAGATCGTGACGGGACACTGAGTGCGGGAGGAATAATGAAAGTCGCGCAGTTCGACCCGGCAGGTGGCCCCGTGGTTGCCACCATAACCAGTGGCCATGCACAGCCGGGCTCCTACAGGCTGCTGCTCTGGGAGGCCCACGCCAACAAGGTGGTGATGAGGGGACGGGGAAACTTCCTCAACACCGATGACGACGCCTTCAAGCTGCCACTCCCCAACATCGGGAACCACGAGCGACTGGCGGAATGCCTCGCGACAGTGGTCATCACGCCTCCGATCAAGGATTACGCCCTTCGGCTTTCGATATCGCAGGGCGGCACGGAGATCGGCTTCGACGAGCTGGCCGGCAAGGCGACCACGCCAACCGTCACGGCCGACCTCTTCGTCCGGCTGGAGGCAACATGAGCGGCCTCGGTCGGGCGTGGACCACGAGCGCTTTCGTCACGGTTTGCTGGGCGGCCAGCGGCTCAGCCGAGGCCCAGAATCCCGACGCGCTGGCGACAGCGTATCGAACCGACTTCGCGGTTCCTGATGCCCCGGCGTTCCTGCTGCTCGACGTGGACCCGAGCGTCGTTCTCCGGCCGACCACCGTGAAGGAGTTCTCCGGCGCAGTCTCGGACTTCGCCAGCTCAGGGAACATCTCGCTGCCTCGCGCGTTCGCGGTCGAGTTCGCACCGGCACTGCTGATCGGCGGAAAGACGCTGAGTCTCCAGAAATACCGGAGCAATCCCGCGCTCTATCGACTGCGTCTGTCCGCGGCTACCCGCCGGCCCGAGAACTCCGCGAGTCCGACGGAGATTGCGGTTGGCCTCAGGGTGGACTTGATCGACGAGGCCGACCTCCGGATGAACCCGGAGTACTTGAGCTTGGCCACAGACATCGCCGAAAAGATCAACGACATATACGCGGACGCCCGGGAGCGTGCCGGTAAGCCTCCCGCTCCGCTCGAGCTGACGTCTGCCGAGGAGGACAGCATCGTCCACTTCCAGGCTCCCCTGACTGGGCTCTGGGAGAACAAGAAGTGGAACGCCCGCGTGCTGGAGCTCGCCGCCGGCCTGCGGGCCGAGGCCGCGGATTCTCTCGGCAGGAATCTGAGATCGACCCAGGCGGCGGCGTGGGGCACCTTCGGCACTGGCTTCGGCATGTGGGGGCAACTTCTACTCGGCGGAAAGATCTCCACGGTGCGCGACGCAACCACCGACGAGTTCTCCACGGAAGGCGGCCTCGCCGGTCGATTCTACGCCGGAACCAACCAATACAAGTTCTTCGCCGAGCTCGGCGGGACGTGGCGGTCCGGCCCGGACGAGTGGCTTCTGAACGGAGGGGGCGAGGTCAAGCTGATCCGGGGAGGATGGGTCTCCTTCTCCGCCGGCCTGGCTTCGACGTCGAATCAAACTGACCTGCGGACGAACCTGGCGGTCAAGCTGGGAGCGCTCGGCTTCTAGCCGGGGGTCCAATGACCACACCCGCGAACCAGCCAAACGGCACGGCGAGCAAGCCGCCCGAGTCGAAAGCCCCGCCGATGGTGGGCCAGGACGGCTGCCCCATTCGCGCGTTCGCCTTCTCCAGCGGCGGTATCGAGACGGCCATGCACCTTGGCGTGGCCCATGCCCTGCTCGTGATTCAGGGAAAGCCGCCGGACGCCGCGGTCGGCATTTCCGCCGGCGCTATCAGCGCGGCCTCCATCGCGGAGATTCTCCAGGCCGGCGCCGATTTGCCGCCGGCGCCGGGGGAGACGGCCGACCGGGACGAGCGAGTCGCCCACCGCTCACGAGTCCTCGAGGCGAGAGTCAAGCGATTCCGGGAGGTATTCGATGGCTACCAGCGGGCCCCGGCGGAGTTGATCGAGGCCGCGTTGCCGGATCCTCTACAACTCAACGCGAGACGCCCTCTCGAGCCTCTGTTACTCCCCATCCACCACTCGTGGGAGAGGAAGGGCCGTCAGGACTCCCTTCAATCGCGCGCGGGGCTCATCAATCTGTACAACCAGCTCCTCGAGCTGCGCATGCCGTGGTCGACCATCACCCGCGCGATTCGCCGGGGACTCGGCATCGAGGCTGCGCCCGAGTTGCGGCCCCACTGGAAGAGCATCCTGGCGACCGTCGGAGAGATTGGCCGGGCGTGGATTCTGCTCGGGTTCCATCTCCTGATGGTCGCACCGCTGCTGCCTTCGTTAGCGAGACCATGGTTCCGGACCAAACCGGCCAAGGTGCACGGCGAGACCGCCGCCACGGTGATCTTCCAGTCCTGGTTTCTCCGGGCAACCAGGCGAATGGCCGGCATCTCCCTGAGCTTCCTCGGGCTGGCCGCGTTCTGGTTCGGACTCTCCTTTGTCCCGTGGGTCATGGCGTACGGAATCGTCTGGGGCGCCGAAAAGCTTGGCTGGAGCCCGGCCACCGTACCGGCGTGGTTCCACGACTACCGGGCCGAGCTGGCGCTGGGGTTGCCCCTCGCAGTCTTCGTTTGTGCTCTCATCGCGGGCATCTGGTATCGGCCCCTCTTGACCGCAGCTCGCCGCCTGGTGATCGAGCTGTTCGATTTCCTGCTCCTTCTGGCGGTGGGTCTCGCTGTGATCTGGATCGGCGTCGTCGCCGGACTCACGGCGGCCTCGATCCAGGGCACCCAGGTGCGCACGGCCCTCGAGGAGGCGGTGAGACACAGCGGGCAGCCCACGGCCATCGTCGTCGCCGCGCTCGCCGCATTCGCGATCGTCTGTCTCGTGGTGTTGGGCCTGACTGTTCCCAAGGACTACACCCGCCGGCTGCTGGCCGGCTACGATCTGGCCGATAGCCTCTTCTCCGAGCATCCCCTCCGCCAACTCCTCATCCAGGTCCTCGATCCCGGCTATTACGGCACCGATCTGATGGACGACATCGTCGAGCGGGCGCTGCAGGACGACAAGTCGCCGTCGGAGGTGACGCTGGCGGGGAAGTTGATCGGCGACTACACCGGTAAGCCCGCCTGCCGGCCGATCCATCTGGGGCTGGGCGTAGCGGACGTGGCTTCGGGTACCCTTACTACTCTGGAACCGCACGTCAAAGTGGTGGACGGACTCCTTGCGGCCAGCGCGATCACTCCGCTGCTTCCGCCACAGGCGATGGATGGCAAACTCTACGTCGACGGCGCCAACATCTCCACCGAGGCGACCCAGCTCGCGTTGAACTTCCTCCGGCCGCGGGTCAATCCCAAATCCACCGTCCTCCACGTCTACACCGTCGTTCCGCTGCCGTTCTCCCGAGGGGCAGTGGGCGGGCCGGACAAGCCCTACCTGACGCTGATCGAGGTAGCGGCACGGGCCGTCCAGCTGGCGCGTTTTCGGGATGCATCAATGGAAAGGCGGATCACCGAGCTCTTCACCACGATCATCCCGCCGGCCACAGGGGTGCGCTTGAAGACAGCCGGTGGGCACGACTACCTGCGGGCCTGGGTCACCGCCATCGAGCCGGAGCGGCCGCTGGAGCTCGGCCGCCATCTGATCGCGGCATCCGATAAGAGCAAGCGCCGAGACCTGATCGCCCGAACCGTCGCCGACGGCTGCCGCGCCGCGCTCGAGGTGATGATCCGGCCTTCACTGGGAGCGCTGCCTCAGCCGCCCGATCCGGCAGTGGCGAGAAAGTGTCGCAAGGCCGTTCAGGAGCACCTGGCTACTCGCGTCGCCGTTTCGGGCCGCGCACTCCCTGGCATGGAACTGCCCGGCAGCGATCCCAGTCCGGATGCCGGGCCCGGCCTGGTAGAAGTGTGCAGCCACTGCGCGCTGCAGGCGTCGTTCGACCAGCCGGACGCCGATCGCACCGAGAGGCAGTCGATTCGGGTCCATCCCTGGACGACGATGGGGCCGGCGTGGCCGCACGAGCTGGAGGAGGAGTGCGAGCCGACCCAGCGTGATCCCCACTTCAGCCGCGCCCCGAGCCGCTACGAGGAGCAGACGGAGCAAGCGCTCACGGGGCTCGCGAAGGCGATCGAGAAGGGCGGTGTCCCGGAGACGGGGCAGTGGCCGCGCCATCGGCGGGATATGCCGGGCGCCGAGCGGCCGCTGGTGAGCCTTCTCTTCAGCGGCGGAGTGTTTCGCGGCGTGTACCAGATGGGTGTGCTGACGGCGCTGAGCGAGGCCGACGTCCAGCCCGACATCATCGCGGGGGCGTCGGTTGGCTCCATTACCGCGGCACTCGTGGCCGAGTCGTTCAGCCAGAGCCGAGGCGCCTCCCGTGACGGGCGGCTGGCCCGGCTCGCCGCCACCTATCTGGCACTGGACCGACTGGTGCTGACCGATCGCTTTGCCGATTTCATCCGCAACTTCACGCTCCGCGCGGCTGCCACCGGTTTCTCGTTGCGTCAGGCGGACCGATTCTTCCGGCGCTACGACAGCGCCAACGCCAGCACGTTCGACCGGGAAGCGCGCCTGGTGCTGGCCGGGATCGAACGGCTGTTCTACGTCAGTCCGTTCGAGCTCAAGGAGCTGGTCAAGGCCCTTCGCGATCAGGACATGCCGCGGGCAACCCAGCTGCTCCACCGATACCTCCAGGAGTGGCTCGATCGGATGGGCACCGGAAACCAGATCCTCGGAGCCGAGCCCCTGGCGCTCGTGATCACGGAGCACGTCCTCTGCCAGCTCGCGCCGGGTGGCGCCCCGAACACCCCGGTGCCCTTCGACGCGTTTCTGGCGCAGCGAGGGATTTACTTCCTCGCCACCGCCACCAACCTGACACAAGGCCGCCTCGAAGTGCTCGGCGAGCAACAGCTCGTCGGGGGGCGGCACCAGGCGATGCTGCTCGAGGGTCTGCTCGCGAGCAGCGCCTTCCCCGCCGTATTCCGTCCGCGCTGGGCATGGGAGGTGATGCCGGGGACTTCAACCCGGGACCAGTACATGGATGGGGGCGTCATGGACAATCTGCCCCTGGACGCCGTGGCTCAATTCCTGTTTCAGGCGGCCAGAGGGCACCTGGTCGCGCCCCGGCCCGTCGTGAACGGGAAGAGCGTGCCGCACCTGCTGTTTTCGGCGTCGCTCGAGATTCACCAGCCGGTGCTCACCACGGCGGAGGTGTCCCGCCTCCAGGCCGACTGGGTCTCGCTCTCCCGCCGAGCGAAGGCGCTCAAGTACAACAAGAAGCTGGAAGGCTACGCCGTGGCCCAGCGCGCGGTACGGGACATTTGGGCCGCCGTAGGACAACCCGGCGGAAACTCCACCGACCCACAGCTGGTTCCGCTCGACCTCGAGGTAGCCACGGTCATTCCCCGGTGGCTCTGCGGTACGTTCGCATTCCACCCGATGCTCGGCTTCCGCCGAACCCGACAGGCGGAGAGCATCGCCCACGGGTGCGCCAGCACGCTGATCGCGCTCGGCAAGATCGTGGACGACCACGCGGACTGGGCGGCGGGGTGGGGCATCGACGCCTGCGAGGTCCCGGGGGCGAGCTATGTGAAGCGGGAAGATCCGTACGAGGCCCTCAAGGACGACTCCGCGCCGAAGCATCGGTGCTGGCTCCGGCCCCAGATCGACTGCCCGTTCAGCCGGGCCCGGGTCGAGAAGACCGGGCTCGCCTCACAGACCGTGATCGAGCTGGAAAACATCCATCTGGCGTGCCGCCGGCAGAAGACCCACCAGAGCCGGTAGGGAGGAGCGATGACGTCGTTGCTCGAGATGCTCATCACGTTCATCGCGGCCATGCTGATTCTAGCGTTGATTGCGCAGAGCGTGCAGGAAATCGTCAAGGTGATCTTCGCGGTCAAGGGATTCACCGCCCAGCGCGCGCTCGAAGACCTGGTCACCGAATCGGCACAAGCGCAGGGCCTGCTGCGAGGCGATGGAACCCAGGTGGTCGAGTCGGTGGTGCGGCGGCTCGCCAACCTGGGCCAGGACGGGGTACGCCCGAAGTCTCTGCGGCTCGACACTCTGAGCGCCCCGCTGCTGGGCGAGTTGATCAGGAGCATCGCGCCGGCCGCGGTGAGCAGCCTCAAGGGATTGAGTCCGGAGCAGGCGAGCAGCCGACTGGACGATCTGGCGACGCGCGCGGTCAGCTGGTTTCCTCTCGCCATGGAGCCGGTGGGCGAACGCTACCGGCGCCGCATGCGTGGCCTCGCGCTCATTTCGGCGGCGATCGTCGTCGTCACGTTGAATGCCAACGCCCTCACCATTCTTCAGCAGGCCCGCCAGGATCCGGCCTTCCGCGAGCGGGTTCAGGCGACCGCGCTCCGACTCGATTCGCTGGACCAGCGGGCGCCAGACTCCCTTCGCACCGCTGAAGCGGCCCTCCTTTCCAGCGACCAGGTCCTGTTCGGTGGAGGCAAACGCCACCCCGAGCAATTCCGGTGGTGGGTCGGGATTCTCGCCTCGATCCTGCTGGTGAGTCTCGGCGCGCCGTTCTGGCACGATGCGCTCGAGGCGCTGTTCGGGATGAAGAACCGGATTCGGGCTGAGGCCGAGAAGGCGAGGTCGGAGGTGACTGCCAAGCAGGTGAGCGAGCTGAAATAGGAGCGGCTCATGGCGTCCATGCCGGACATCAAGGACGTGCTCCTCATGATGACGGAGAACCGGTCGTTCGATCACTACCTCGGCGCCCTTACCCTGGAGGGCCGCACGGACGGAAAGAATTGCGGTAGCAGAGAGGGGTGCGTCATGCGGCACTCATTGGGTGCACCCCCTTGCTGCTATGGGCGTTTGCCCCTTAAATTAGGGCAAATGCCCGCAGGGGGGAACAATGACATCCGTTGCAGATGTAGCCAAGTGGCTAGGTGGCAAGAAGCTACTCAAGAGCAACATTCGGTCCGAGTTCGACTTCGTCCGCCTGGTACAGGGCGGTCTGCCCACAGCCGCACTCGAGGCGCTGGTGGCGCGAGGGGACCTCACCGCTCAGGAAGTCGAGAAGTACATAATTCCTCGGCGCACGCTGGCTCATCGCAAGCGGCGGCACCAGCCACTTTCAGGCGAGGAGTCTGATAAGCTCGCCCGCGTTGCCCGGATTTTCACAATCGCTCAAGAGACATTCCAGGATCGGGAGAAGGCGTCGACCTGGCTGAGACGCCCCAATCGGGCGCTACGGGGTGTTGCACCGGTTGAGCTGCTCAATACCGACAGCGGAGCGCGAGTCGTCGAGCAGACGCTCGAACGTATCGCATACGGCGTCTTCAGCTAGCTCACTTCCGGGCTAACTGGCATGCGCGTTTGGCGGCTTGCGAGGGCGGTGTTTGCGGCCTTGGATGGGGAGGGGGCTCGGAGAGCAGGCGGCAGATGGAATTCCCCAGGAGTTTCAGTCGTCTACACGTCGAGTGCCCTCTCACTGGCTGTTCTCGAACTTCTCGTCCACACAGACCCGGATCTATATCCTGCCGATTTGCGGGTATTCGAGATCGAGGTTCCAGGGTCTCTAACGGCGCGCGTCCTGGACGTCACCGCGCTGCCCCCGGATTGGCGGGACGTTCCGAATCACCCAGCGTGTCGAGCGGTGGGTGATGCCTGGGTTACGCCACAGAGCCATGTACTTCTGGGAGTCCCCTCCGCCATTGTACCCGAAGAGCTGAACTACCTGATCAATCCCGCTCACCCTGACGCGGTTCTGCTTCAAGTTGTCCGGGTGCGCGCCTTCTCGTTCGACGCGAGGCTGCGCTGATTCCGCCGCGCTACTTCTGCCCCATCGCGTCCTCCAGCCTCTTCAGCGCCTGCTCGTCCGCCCGCGTCGGCCCCACGAAGGTGCGCTTGGCCGACAGCTGCCAGTAGAGCACCAGCCCCACCGTCAGCGCCAGCATCGTCCACAGCACCAGCTCGTTGGGCGGAAGGCTGAAGATGACCGTGAGGAACAGCACCCACACGATCGCGATCACGTTGAGCACCGGTCCCCAGCCGCCCAGGTTCCACGGGGCAGTCTCCGGGGTGGTGTACTCTCCAATCCCCTTCCGCTTGTTTCGCCAGTTGAGGTAGATCGGGAACATGTACGCCAGATAGAGCGTGATGACGCTGATCGAGGTCACCACGAAGTAGGCCGAGGCGT
>JBOHSC010000159.1:0-11770 GCA_050733115.1 Gemmatimonadales bacterium | reverse complement strand
TCGGCATGCTTCGTCAACTCACCGCACTCAGCCGGATGGTTGCCCAGGCGGGCTCACTCGAAACCATTCTGCAACTGGCCGCCCGACAAGCCGCCACCATGCTCGGTGCCGACCGAAGTCTTCTGATGCTGGTAGGTGACGACGGCGCAGCACATACCCGGGCAGCCGTCGGACTCGACCCCGACGTCACCGAGAGGCTGAAAGGGGTGTTGAACGAGCGACTCATTCACCGGCTTGAAACGGAGCTGACAGGTGGAAGCCCGAGGGCGTTCATGGCGGTGCCTCTGATCGTCCAAGGCAATGTAACGGGTCTGCTTGCCGTCGCTCGCGAGGGGGAGTCTCCCTGGACAATGGTGGATGAACTCGTCCTGGCCGCGGTGGCCGACCAATCTGCAGCCCCGATCGAGATTGCGCGGCTCTCCGAAGAAGTCCGTCTGGCCCGGCTGGTCGCTGAAAACATGCGCCTGTCCCAAGCCGAGCTCGCCGCCCGGACCGAGCTTGAGGCGGAGCGCGCGCGACTGGTTACCGTCCTGGACAACATCCCATCCGGGGTGATACTGCTCGACTCGCCGTCAGGCGAGATCGCCTTCGTGAACCGGGCGGTCGCCCATTTGCTTCGTCTCCCCGGGACGGCGACGAACCAGTCGGCCGTGGACATGCTCTACGCCTCCTCGCATGTTGACGGCCGACCCTATGCGCCGGGGGACTGGCCCCTCGCCCGCGCCCTCAACCACGGAGAGACCGTGGCCGGCGAGGATGTGGTATGCCTTCGCGGCGACGGCACCCCCGCAACCTACAGCGTGAATGCGTCGGCGATCCGCGACGCGCGGGAAGCGATCGTTGCGGCCGTGGTGACGTTTACCGACGTGACGCAGCGGCGGCTCGTCGAGCGGCATCTCCGGCAGGTCCAACAAATGGACGCTGTGGGGCGGCTGGCGGGCGGTGTCGCTCACGAAGCCAACAATCAGATGATGGTTGTGCTGTCAGCGGCCACCTTTCTCCTGCGCCGCCTGGACTTGCCTGAAGAGGTTCGTCATGACGTCCATTACATGAAACGGGCCGCTGAGCGTACCGCCCGGGTTACCAGCCAGTTGTTAGCCTTCAGTCGTCGCCAGATCATGCGTACAGAAGTTCTTGACCTCGATGGAGTGGTGACGGACCTCGCTCCGGTCTTGCAGCGCACCCTTGGCGACGCGTGCGTGATCGCCACAAGGCTCGGCTCTCACGGTGCGCGCATTCGCGTGGACAGAGGGCAGGTCGAACAGGTGTTGCTCAACCTCGCGATGAATGCAGGTGATGCAATGCCGTCAGGTGGGGTACTCACCCTGGAAACGCAACCGGTGCACCTCGGGTCCGGGGTTGAGGGGGCGCCTGCTGACTTTCTCGTTCGGCCTGGTCCCTACCTGCGATTGACCGTCGGTGATAACGGTGAAGGCATGTCGTCGGACACACTCAGTCACCTGTTTGAGCCCTTCTTTACCACAAAACCGGTGGGAAAGGGCACAGGCCTCGGACTCGCCACCGTCTACGGCATTGTCAAGCAAACGGACGGGATGTCTGGGCTGGGAGTGAGCCTGGCCGGGGTACGACTTTCACGATCTATTTCCCAATTGTCGAGGATACGAAGGAGGTGCCGCCTCCAGCGAGCCCGCGGGCGGCGGGGGCTCTTCCGGGCGAGGTGGTCCTGGTTGTCGAGGACGAGCCCGCAGTGCTCATGATGATGGCTCGCTTGCTGAGAGACGAGGGGTATCGGGTGATCGAGGCCAGCACCGGGAAGAACGCACTCAAAGCGCTCAAGAAATTCTCTGAGCGCCTTGACCTCCTGGTGACGGACGTTGCCATGCCTGACATCGATGGAATCGAGCTGGCTCTGCGTCTGCGTTCGCAGTACCCACAGCTTCCGGTGGTGTTCATGTCGGGGAATTTCGGTGCTGAGTTAATTCACCGGGATATCCTGGGAGTAGACAGCGCGTTTCTGCAAAAGCCGTTTGCGCCGGAGACAGTCGCTGAGTGCGTACGTTCGCTTCTGGACAGAACCAGGCGGTAATGGGGTAGACAGCGCGAAGGGCCATCCCGGAGGATGGCCCTTCTTCCCATCGCGAAGCGCTCAGTGCCCGACTCCGAGCAAAAACAGCAGCACGATGATGACGCCGGGTACGCCCAGCAGCCATGCCAGAATGAGGCCCATTACGGTGTCCTCCCGATGAATGCGGTTCCTGCAGACGCTTGCTGCGCCGCCAGTTGGTCCCGCTTGCGATGGTGGGTAAACGTCATTGGTTCTCCCGAAGCCATCCAGCCCCCGAGCACGGCTCCGATCAGTCCGAGCAGGAGCGCCACGGCTGTGGCGAGGGAGTTGTTCCTAAGCGCCACGGCCATGTCGGGATCAGCCACCACGCCGGGCGCACCGGCAGCGGACATGCCCGAGAGCCCTCCGTACCATCCACCGAAGTGGCCCAGCGATCCGATGGAGGCCAGTACAAGGAGCATGGGGATGGTGAGAAGCCAGACGATGCCTCCGTGCAGAACCGCTGGCTCAGAACGAGTCCGGCCAGCAATCCGTGCCGCCACCCACCCTCCTGCCACAAACGCGAAGAACGCACCGGCGATGCTGAAGACCAGTCCGATGAGGTGCATCTTCTTCCAGTCGACATACCGGGACATTTCATTGTAGCCGAGCGCGAACCCGATGAGACCGATCAGTAGCCCGACGGCGAGTGCGGTGAGCGCACCCACCCAGATCCCGCTCCAGGCGATCGGCCACGCCACCCACTCCTGGTCCTGCCTCTCCATTCGATCCTCCCTCAGCTGCTCTGTGAGACTGCTGGAGCCGATTCAGAGGTTTCGACGCGTCCTCTGCCACTCCTTCCGTCGCCTCGCCCTCTCCGTCCGGCAAGCTCCGTGGTCGGGATTGTCCATGTTCGATTTGGAGACCTACACCCTCCGTTTCCGGGAGTTCCGGGCAATCGGATTCGCCGCTGGCCCGGGACCTTGCCCGCGCCGCCAATTCGACGAATCGTGCCTTGTAGCGATCCAGCTCCTCCTCGGTAAGATCCTCGAGGTCGACCAATGAGTTTTTCGCCCCGTGGACCGCGCGAATCAATTCATCGAGCTTGATATGCATCGCCGCCGAATCACGGTTCTGCGTGTTCTGGATGAGGAACACCACGAGAAAGGTCAGAACGGTGGTGGCGGTATTGATGACCAACTGCCAGGTGTCGCTGTAGTGAAAAATCGGGCCGGCCACTGCCCAAAGTGCGACAAGCGCCACCGATCCCACGAAGGTGTACGGATGGCCGCAGGCGCGGGCAGTGGCTTTCGCCACGCGGTTGAACCAATCCCCGATACTCATCGAACGCTGGTCCTCTTGTGAAAGCCTCGGCGAGGTGCGCGCAACGGCCATGCGTCATTTGCCTGGAGCCGGAACCTAGGTCATCGGGAAGGACGCTGCGGTGATGCACATCGCCTCATTGAGGGGTGACGGCGCACATCGCACGGCGCGTGGCCCCGTCCGCGAGGTCTACGAAAACGAAGTTGAGGGGGATGATCGGTGGGGGGATTCAGCAACCGGGCTCTACTCTGGCGAAAGGGTGGAGTCCGGCGAGAGAGAAGAATCGGCGGCGGCGGCCGGGATAGAGTCGGCGCCGGGCGGGATGTAGTAGAGGTACATCGACTCTCCGATTCGCGTCACCGGCTTGTACTGCTCGATCCACATGTACCCGGTGTAGCGCACTCCCTTGAGATCGCGGATGTTCGCCGCCACCCAGCCGGTGACGGGCGTGTTCTGCCGCAGGGTGTGCATCCCCATGTTGGGGAGATTGTGGTGGTGCCGGTCGAGTGACCCATGGTAGGCCACCCATACCCGCTTGAGTCCCCTCGCCTTGACCGTGTCGACCAGCCTGAAGTAGTCCTGCCCCCAGCACAGATCGCTGTCCACCACGATGGTCTCAGGGTGGCGGCCCGCGAGCTCGTTGAAGAACGGGAGGTAGTCCGGGTGCGCCCGGGCAGATGAGATCGTCATCCAGAGGGCGAACACCGCGACGGCCGCCCTCGCGGGAGTCTGGAACCTGGCGCTGTTCCACGCCTCGACTACGCCGAAGCCCGTGACCACCGCCATCAGGGTGTAGAGGGGGAGAACGTGGCGCACGCCGTTATTGATCGGGCTCTTCATGCTGATCATCAGGATGACCGCGGCCGCCGCCACCGGCGCCACCAGCCGCCAGTTGCGGCGCCGGCGTACCAGACCAACCAGCAACGCCACCGCGAGCGCCATGAGCAGCAGGAATCCGATCGGCGTCTTGATGCCAAGCGTCACCGGGAAGAAGTACCACCACCCCGTCCACCGTTTTTCGCCGAAGAGATATCCCGGGTGCCCATGCTCGGCGTGGACGAAGATCTGATACAGCCCCTTCAGGAATTCGTAGAAGGGCAGGGGAATCCTGCCTCCCAGCTCCTTCGGGTAGGGCACGTTGAAGCGGTAGGCGGCGAACATCACGAGGAGGCACACGCCCGCCATGATGGCGAGCTTGCGCGGAAGCCCCTGACGCCAGGCCGGAGACTGGGCCGGCTCCGGGCCGGGCGCCGGGCGCCGGCGCTCGAGAAACCATTTGGCGGCCAGGACGGCGACCACGCTTGCGGGCACGAACACCACCGCGGAAATCTTCGAGAGCACCGCCAGCCCGAGCGCCACGCCGAGGATGACGGTCTCCCGGGTGCCGGGGTGGTCCAGCCAGAGGGTGAAGGCATAGATCGCGGCGGGAAGCGTTGCGGCGAGCGCCATGTCGGTGGTGGCGAGCCCGCTGTGCGCCAGGATCGGGGGCAACTGACTGAAGAGCCCCACCGATACCACCGCCGCGGGGTCGCCGAAGAGGCGGCGGGACCAGGCGTAAACGATGAAACACGCGAAAATGAAAAACGGAAGCGTCCCGGCGCGCGCGAGACTCAGGTTGCGGACGTACTTGCCGCCTTCCTCCAGGATGAGATTTCCCTCGTCGTACATGCGCGGGTTGTGGTGCCATCTGATCCCGGCCAGGTAAGGGCCGAGCGCGACCGCGATGCGGGGGAGCGGCGGATGCTTCGGCTCGTAGTAGAAGGTCCCGTGGTCGAGGAGCTGCATTCCGGCGGCGATGTGGGCCGGCTCGTCGACGGTCTGGTTGTACACCGCGTAGGTGGCGACGATGCGGGCGACGCCCACCAGCGTCAGCAGGATGGCAAGCGCGGGCGCCAGCCTGCGGCCGCTCATCGGGCCTCGGTCGGAAAGCCGAGCCGCTCGGCGACCAGGAAGAGGGGGCGCCGCTTGGCCTCGTTGTAGATCCGGCCCACGTACTCGCCGATGATGCCGAGGGAGATGAGCTGGACACCGCCGAGGAAGAGGATGGCGATGAACACGCCGGCCCAGCCGGTGACCCAGTCGTTGGTGAAGAGGCGGACCACGAGGGCGTAGACGATACCGGCGAGCGCCACCGCCGACGCGGCGAACCCGGTCCACATGGCGAGCTTGAGCGGCGCCACGGAGAACGAGCTTACGGCGATCGCCGCAAAGCTCACCATTTTCCAGAACGGATACTTGGTCTCGCCGGCGGCGCGGGGGGCGCGGGAGTAGGGCACCGCCACCTGGCGGAATCCCACCCAGCTCACCATCCCGCGAATGAAGCGCGCGCGCTCGGGCATGTCGGCGAGGGCGTCGACCACCTTCCGGTCGAGCAGTCGGAAGTCTCCCACGTCCAGCGGAATCTGGATCTCGCTCAGCCAGTTGATGAGCCGGTAGAAGAGCTTGGCGGTGACGAGCTTGAACTGGGTCTCGCCTTCCCGGTGTACCCGGAGCCCGTAGGCGACCTCGAATCCCTCCCGCCAGCGGGCCAGCATCTCCTCGATCACCTCGGGGGGGTCCTGCAGGTCGGAGTCGATGATGACCACCGCGTCGCCTGTCGCCGAGTCGAGCCCGGCGGTCACCGCGATCTGGTGGCCGAAGTTCCGGGAGAGACGGACCACCCGGACGTGCGAGTCCTGCGCCTGCAGCCGGCGCAGACAGGCAGCGGTCCCGTCGGCGCTGCCGTCGTCCACGTAAATGATCTCGAAGTCGATCTTGGCGATTCCGCCCAGCACGCCCGCCAGACTCCGGTGGGTTTCCGGGAGCACTTCCTCCTCGTTGTAGCACGGCACGACGACCGAGAGGAGCATGGGAGAACCTGGCTGAGGGGCCCGCGTGGCGCTTCCGCGAAAGCGCAACCGCATCTGAGTTCATACGCTCGGGCGGCCCGAGTGTCACAGATGACTCCGGCTTGTCCGTGCCCAGGGGGGTGGCGAGTTTAACCGCATGGCCACCGATCCCCCCGCCCGGCCCCGCCGCGTCGCCGTCATCGGCGCGGGCGCCGCCGGCGCCATGGCGGCGATCTTCGCCGCCACCCACGGCGCCGAGACGCTGCTCCTCGAGCGCACCGCCGACGGGGGAAAGAAGATCCTCATCAGCGGTGGCGGCCGCTGCAACATCCTCCCCGCGCGGCTCGACGAGCGCCGCTTCGTCACCGACTCCTCGCCACACTCGCTCCGCAAGATCGTCCGCTCGTGGCCACTCGCCGAGCAGATCGAGTTCTTCGAGCGCGAGCTGGGACTTCGCCTCGTCGAGGAAACCGAATCGGGCAAGCTCTTTCCCTCGTCCAATCGCGCGCGCGACGTGCGCGATGGGCTGCTCTCCCTGGCCGCCGCTCGCGGCGTGCGTTTTCTCCCGCACACCCTGGTGACCGATCTCGTGCCGGACGCGGCGGGATGGAGCGTGCGGCGCGAGCGCGAAGCGCCCATCGAGGCCGGCGCCGTCATCATCGCCACCGGAGGTCTTTCGGTGCCGAAGACAGGGAGTGACGGCATCGGTCTCTCCATCCTCGAGCGGCTGGGCCACACGGTGCATCCCACCTACGCCGCCCTTACGCCGGTGACCGCCGAGGGAAGTCCGTACGCTGCGCTTGCGGGGGTGTCGCTGCCGGTGACGATCACCGCGCGATCGGCCGCGCGCGAGTCCACCGCCTCGGGCGGTTTTCTGTTCACCCACCAGGGGTACAGCGGTCCCTCCGTCCTCGACGTCTCGCACGTCGTCGTACGGTCGCGTGCGGAGCACGACGATCGTGCCCGCCTGCAGGTGCGCTGGACGCCACTGGGCGAGGGCGAATGGGCGCGTGCTCTCCAGGCCGACGGCACGCGGAGCGTCGGGGCTGTCATCCGCCGGGAGCTGCCCGATCGGCTGGCGGACGCGCTGATCGCGGCCTCGGGGTTGGAGCCCGCTACGCGACTGGCCCAGCTCCGCCGGGAGGATCGCACCCGTCTCGTCGAGATGCTTATCCGTGGAGAGTTGCCGTGGAGCGGCGACGAGGGATACCGGAAGGCGGAGGTGACCGGCGGCGGAATCAGTCTGGCGGAAGTGGACCCGCGGACGATGGAGAGCAGGCGAAATGCGGGGCTCTACATCTGCGGCGAAGTGCTCGACGCCTTCGGCCCGATCGGCGGATACAACTTCCTCTGGGCCTGGGCCACGGGGCGGGCCGCCGGCATCGCCGCCGCGCTTGCCCCTCCTTCGCCGATCTTGTAGAATCCCGCTCCCTGGCAGTCAGGGCGATTAGCTCAGCTGGTTAGAGCGCGCGCCTCACATGCGCGAGGTCGGGGGTTCGAGCCCCTCATCGCCCACTCCCGGTTTGCGCCCCGCGGGTCTCTCCGAAGTGCTTCGTTGGCCCAGGTCTTGCCGAGTCGCGATCGGGGCGGAACATTCTTCTGATTCCAGGCGCGCCCGTCCCGGCCGATCAGCCACCGTCAACGAGTTCGCATGACCAGTACCCAGATCCACTACACCACGGCCTCGCCCCCTCTCCCCGGTCGGGAGGGCTCCGAGCTCGTCGCCGTCGCAGGCGGGCATGGGCACCCCACGTATCCCTGCCTCTCCCGCAATCACAATCCGACGAGCTGCGTTCCCTGCGTCGATTTCTCCTCCTGGCTTCGCGGCCGGGTCGTGGCCGGCGATGTCGACGCCGTCGGCGAATATCTCTCCCGGATCAGGGAAGCGAATCCGGGGGTGACGGGATCTCGCGAGGATTTCCGGCGCCATTGCCTGAATCTGGCCCGGATGATCCTGCACGCGCCGCTCGAGCGCCACCTGCGCGACGGCACCTACAGCACCTATCTCGATCTGCGGGTCGGTCTAGTGCTGCTGGCCGTACACGAGGGATTCTCCGGGTTCATCATGACCGGTGAAGCCGCCGACTTCCTGGCGGCGATCATGCTGCCATACTCGCTCAGGCTGTACGACCCGGGAGTGCTGATCGAGGCGCGCAATCAGTTCGTGCTCCAGATGGCGCAGGAGATGAGCTACTGGGCGTCGTGGCCGCAGCTGCGCGGCACGCTCCGGTCTCTCGAGACACCCGACGATCCGGAGCTCCGCCGTTTGATCAACGTGCTCGCGCCGCTGCCGCTCGGTGCGCGGGCGCACGCGGTGGACGCGCTCCGGCACTTGAGCGCCGACTCGAAGGTTCCCAGGACCCTCCTGAGCCTCAGCCGGTACGAGACGCGGAAGCGCGGCCTCGACGTGGCCGACTCGTGCCGGCGAATCCTCGCCACCGGCGTCGTAACGCCCGCGAAGAATCTCGAGGGCTGGCTCTCGGCGTGGACTCGGCGGGATCTGCTGAGATTCCTGCATTCCGAAGGGATCGGGGCGAAGAATTCGTTCTCCAAGGAGCGGCTGGCCGAGCTGGCGCTGGCCGAGTGCGCCGATCTGCTGCGCCGCCGCATGGCCGATGCGGGGGTGGTGGAGCTGGCGCCGGAATACGCGCTCGCCGTGCGCTCCCTCCGGCGCTACGTGTATCGAGCGCGGGAGACGTGGCGGGTGTGGCTGGGATTCGGCATGGGGTGGCCCTAGATCAGCCCCCCTCGACGCAACCGCCCGATCTGATCGTACCGCTCCTCGTGCACCGCGAGGACTTCTTCCGGTGACACGGTAGCCACGCCGGCCTTTCCCACCTCGACGCCCGCCGCGAAGTTGGCCACTTGCGCCGCCTCGCGCACCGTAGCCCCCGCAGCGAGCGCAGTCCCCATCCATGCCGTCACCGTGTCGCCCGCGCCGCTCACGTCGTAGATCTGCCGCGCGATGCTCGGGATATGCGTCGTGCTCCCGTCCTTCATCACCAGCACCATTCCCTCCGCGCCCAGCGTCACGAGGAGATTGTCGGCCTGGAGCCGCGCGAGTACTGCGGGGAGCGCATTGCCGTTCTGGAGATCGACCGCCGCGCCGAGCGCCGACTCGAGCTCCCGCCGGTTGGGCTTGAAGACGGTGGCGCCGGCATACTCGAAGAACTGGCGGAACTTGGGGTCGACCACGATGGGGATGCCGCGCCGCCTGGCCACCTCCATCACGGCCATGATGAGCGGCGGCGCGAGCGCGCCCTTGTTGTAGTCCTCGAGCAGAAGGGCGTCGGCGTCGGCGAGCGCTTCTCTCGCCACGCGGGTGAGCCGCGCGAGGTCGGGCCCGTCGAGCAGCGTGTCGACCTCGTCGTCGATGCGCACCACCTGCTGCGACCGGGCGATGATGCGGGTCTTCGAGGTGGTGGGCCGGCCCGCCACGGTAATGATGTAGCGGTCCTCCAGGTTGGCGCGCACCAGTCCCTGCCGGATGGCCGACCCGTCGGTGTCGTCTCCCACCGCGCCGACCAGCAGGCAGGTAGCGCCGAGCGCCGAGACGTTGGCCGCGACGTTGGCGGCGCCGCCGAGCGCGTCTTTCCGCTCGTGCACGGTGACGACCGGTACCGGCGCTTCGGGAGACAGCCGCTCGGTGTCGCCGATGAGGTAGCGATCGAGGATGATGTCTCCCACCACGGCCACACGGCTCGCCTTCATGCGCTCGATCAGGTGCAGCATGCGGTCGCGGGTGAGCGGGGCCGGCGTTTGTCTCATCGCAGCACTCCCCGGCGGCTCAGGCCCAGCGTCGCCTGCAGCCGCCCCTCGAAACGGTTGATCGTGCGTCCCTCGACGTGATCGGCGTTCACCACGTGGTGGAATCCCGCGTTGGCGGCGAGGTCGAGCGGGCCCTGCCGGCCGCTGATCCCGAGCGCGGCACGCCAGGTTCGCTCCACGACACCGATGAAGATCTGGGGAATCGCTCCGGCTTCCGCGGCGGTGGCCGGGAACGGAGCGCTGATCGTCCCTTCACCCTGGCGCAGCAGCGTGAGCTCGGGCGTGAAGAGCCAGCCGGTTCCACCCGGCACGGTCACGGTCACCGTCGTCTGGTCCTGGTCGTCGAAGTTTCGGCCGATCCCGACGCCGGCATCGGTCAGGTTCTGAAACGGATCGAGAGTACGGAAGGCGAGGCTCGACGCCTGAGTATAGAGCGCGCGCCAGCCAAGCGCCCGGCCTAGCGGTCCGAACGCCGAGAGCGTGAGCGCCCACCGGTCGGGATAGCGATTGGGCCCGCTGCGATTCTGGTACTGGAGGTCGTCGATCCCGAGCTGCGCCTCGAACGTCGTGCGGCGAAAGGCGCGCCAGTGGACATCGAATCCAAGGAGGACGTTTCCCTCCTCGTCACCCTGCCCATACTGATTGGCCAGCACGAGGAGGCTGAGGGGGTTCCGGAACCTGCCGTCGAAGTTGCGGTCCACCCCTGCCACGACCACCGTTTCCCACGCCGCGACGGTGACGCGGTCGGAGAGGCGCAGGCCGAGCCGGTGGGCAAAGAAGTATCGATGCACCAGGTTGCCGAGCGAGTCCTGCTCGTCGCGCAACGGCCGGATGAGCCCCGACAAGCGAAGGGTACGGGTGCCCAGCTCGAAGCCCCCCTCGACCTCGTTATAGCCATAGTTGCTGACCCCGATGCCCGCGATTCCCACGGGGCCCCAATTTCGGTCCATCTGTCCATAGAACACGTTGCCGTACTTGAACTGCGCGCTGGCATAGGCCTCGATCATGCGCCAGGCCAGCTTCAGATCCTTCCGCCCAGGCCACTCCGGGTCGTCCACGATGCGCGGCTCCGCAGCCGGACGGCTTACCAGGGCGAAATTGCCGAACGTCGCCTCACCGGCCAGCTCCGCGTAGGGACGCACGCCGCTCGGACCGAGCGGATGGAGCACGTCACGGCGCACGTGGCTGTACGCCTGCCCGCCCCCGCGCGCGGCGATTCGCCAACCGTTCTGGTTCGGCGGGTCTTCGAACTGCGAGCGGAGGGCGTGCACCAGACCGGTAGCGCCGCCGGTGTCCGCCGCGGCCAGGATACGCGCGGCGTCGACACGGCGGAAGGGACGGACCATCGGCGACGGGTCGTCGATGTCGCCGCGGGCGATCAGATGTTCGAGGAGCGGCAGGCGCGGATCGTCGAGCGGAATGTAGGGAGATGCCTGGGCTCGGGCACTCGCCGGCACGAGCGCGCCGAGGAGCGCGGCGGCCAGAAAGATCCGAAATGGAGCGGGCATCGGCGTGTAAGCTATGAAGAGGCGGGGACAGAAGTAAGCCGCTATCTTCTGCATGATTTCCCTTCAACACGGGGTATGACGGGATGGCGAAGCAAGATAGTCTCGATCCACAGACTCGCGACCTCGTCCGCTTTGCGGCGGCGGTCGCGCAGGGCTACGAGCCGGAGTTGCGGGAGCGTGTGGGACCGCTGCGCGCCTCGCAGGTGCCTCCGGCGTGGGTCGAAGAGCTGCTCCTCCAGTCGGTGCTCATGGTCGGCTATCCACGCGCGCTCATCGCCTTCGGCGTCTGGCGCAAGTTCAGCGCGGTGTCGGCTCCCGCGAGCGACGAGGGTCAGGAC
>JBOHSC010000158.1:0-2921 GCA_050733115.1 Gemmatimonadales bacterium | reverse complement strand
CGGTGGCGGTTCTCGGCGTTCATGATCTACGGCTGCTTCATCGGCTCGATCATGTATCCGGTGTTCGGCAATTGGGTGTGGGGCGGCGGCTGGCTCTCCCAGCTCGGCAACAACTTCGGCCTGGGTCACGGTCACGTCGACTTCGCCGGCAGCTCGGTGGTGCACATGACCGGCGGCGTCATGGCGTTCTTCACCTGCCGGCTCCTCGGCGCGCGGCGCGGGAAGTTCAACGCCGACGGCACGCCGAACGCCATCCCCGGGCACAACATCCCGATGGCGCTGGTGGGCACGTTCATCCTCATGTTCGGCTGGTTCGGCTTCAACGCCGGATCGACCCTGGCGGGCACCGACCTGCGCATCGGCGTGATCGCGGTCAACACGATGCTCGCCGGGGCCGCCGGCAGCGCCAGCGCGATGATTTACATGTGGCTCAGGTACGGAAAGCCCGACCCCTCGATGATCGCCAACGGTGCGCTCGCGGGACTGGTCGCGATCACGGCGCCATGTGCGTTCGTTACAGCGCCCTCGGCGGTGCTCATCGGCACGATCGCTGGTGTGCTGGTCTGCTGGTCGGTGTTCTTCATGGAGCGCAGCCTGAAGCTGGACGATCCGGTGGGCGCGATCTCCGTTCACGGCGTGTGCGGGCTCTGGGGTATCCTCTCGCTCGGCCTTCTGGCCGACGGCACGTACGGCGACGGGTTCAACGGCGTGAAAGGGGCGGTCACCGGCCTCTTCTATGGCGACTCCGGGCAGTTCTTCGCCCAGGTGATCGGCGGCGTCACCAACATCGTCGCGGTGGGAGCCATGACCGTGGTCGCCTGGCAGATCACCGCGCTGGTCACCAGCGGTCACCGGGTATCGGCCGACGTCGAAGAGCTGGGCCTCGACCTTCCCGAGATGGGGGCGCTCGCCTACCCCGATACGGCCGATCTGGCCACCGCCGTTGTCTTGCCGGGCGGCGTCGCCAAGGCGGCTACCAGCATGGCGGCGTAGGAACGCCGCCATCTCTCCCTCTACGATGGAGCGGTCTCCATGAAGTTGATCACCTGCGTCATCCGGCCCGAGAAGCTCGCGGACGTGAAGGCAGCGCTCTTCCGCGCCGGCGTCACCGGCATCACGATCACCCGGGTTCACGGTCACGGGGGCGAGCGGGAACTGGTCGAACACTATCGCGCGGCCACGCTCGTGCTCGAATTCCGGGAAAAGGTCAAGATCGAAATGGCCTGCTCCGAGCCGTTCCTGCAGCCCACCATCGAGGCGATCCTCGGCTCGGCGCGCACCGGCCAGGTGGGGGACGGAAAGATCTTCGTGCAGCCGATCGAGTCGGTAATCCGCATTCGCACCGGTGAGCGGGACAACTCGGCGCTCACGCCGGTTACGGCGGACTCCGTCCAGCGTCACGCGCTGGCGGGGAGCCACGCCTGACGCTGTCCGCCCTCGATCCCGTCGCCTCGCTCGCGCTCGCGCTCGCGGTGGTGCTGGCGGCCGCGGCGCTCGGCGGCCATGCCGCGGAGCGCGTCCGCCAGCCGGCGGTACTTGGCGAGCTCCTCGCCGGTGTAGCGATCGGCAGTCTCGGCCTGCTCGGCTGGAGCTGGCCTCATCAGGCGGCGCACAATGCCGTCGTCGAAGGGCTCGCGGGGCTCGGCGTCATCCTCCTGCTGTTCGAGGTGGGGCTGGAGTCCACCGTCGCCGAGATGGGGCGAGTGGGAGGTCGTTCGCTGCTGGTGGCGGTGCTCGGTGTCATCGCGCCATGGATCCTCGGCGCCGCAGTGGGCGAGGTGGCGCTCCCCGGCCGGAGTCCGTACGTCTACCTCTTTCTCGGCGCCACCCTGACCGCCACCAGCGTGGGCATCACGGCCCGGGTGCTTCGCGACCTCGGCCGGAGCCGTTCGACCGAGGCGAAGATCATTCTCGGAGCGGCGGTCATCGACGACGTGCTCGGCCTGGTGATTCTCGCGGTCGTGACCAGCATCATCCAGGCGGCCAACACGGGGGTGGAGCCGTCGGCCGGACAAATCGGCTGGGTGCTCGTCAAGGCGCTCGGATTTCTCGCCGGCGCGCTCTGGCTCGGGTCCATGGCCTCACCGCGGATCTTCGCGGTTGCCTCGCGGCTCCGCGGCTCGGGCACGCTCCTCGCCGCGGCGCTGGTGCTCTGCTTCGCGCTCGCCGGCGCGGCGGCGACAGTGGGTCTCGCCCCGATCGTCGGTGCCTACGCCGCCGGACTCGTCCTCGAGCACTCCCACTACGCCCCGTTCACCGACCGCGGGCACCGGCCGCTCGCCGAGCTGCTCCAGCCTCTCACCAGCATCCTGGTCCCGGTGTTCTTCGTCCTCATGGGAATGCGGGTGGACCTCCGCGCGCTGGCCCATCCCGAGATCCTCGGCCTCGCCGGACTCATGACCGCGGCCGCCGTCATCGGAAAGCAGATCTGCGCCCTGGGCGGCCTCGGGGCTCCGCTCGACCGTCTCTCGATCGGCATCGGGATGATTCCCAGAGGCGAGGTCGGCCTCATCTTCGCCAACCTCGGCCTGGGACTCAGCCTTCACGGCATGCCGATCGTCGACCCGACGCTTTTCTCGACCATCGTGGTCATGGTGATGGCGACCACGCTCATCACTCCGCCGCTGCTCAAATGGAGCTTCAATCGGGCGCAGCCGGGGAGGTCGGTCGCGGAGGGGGAGGGAGTGCCGGCGGCCTGAGAATGTCCGTGCCTGCAACTGCTTGCATAACTGGTGCATCTTGACGGGCACACCGGCAATTGTTACGGGCCTTAACAACCAACAGGCTCATTTTTGTGCAATTTTAGCACATTTCGCTTGACACTGCCTGGACCGATCCGTATACTCGAATTGAGAGATATGTGCCCATCACCTTCGACCCGCGCGAGAGAGAGACATGGCCACGACCGTCCGTCCCAATGC
>JBOHSC010000157.1:0-2678 GCA_050733115.1 Gemmatimonadales bacterium | reverse complement strand
GACGCACCCTGTACATCCTCGATGAGCCGACCACCGGCCTTCACTTCGAGGACGTGCGCCTGCTGCTCGACGTGCTCCATCGCCTGGTGGACAAGGGAAACAGCGTCGTGGTGATCGAGCACAATCTGGACGTCATCAAGACGGCCGACTGGATCATTGATCTCGGGCCTGAAGGTGGCGAGCGCGGGGGGAGAGTCGTGGCGGCTGGAACGCCCGAGGACGTCGCCGAGACGGCCGCGAGCTACACCGGTGGTTTCCTGAAACGGGCGCTCGGCGAACGGACGGAGACGGTCGGCGCCAGCCCCGACTAAGGCTTCGTCGGCCCGAAGCTCGCCGTCTTCGCCGTCGGCTCCACGTTCAGCCAGATCCACATTCCCGACAGCCCGTGCGCGGGAACGCCGCAGAAAATCCGGTACTTCCCGCTGTTCGGAACGGTGAACTTGATGACGTCGGTGGCCTCCTGCGGCATGCCTTCCTGCACCTTGTTAGTGTAGGCGCGGGGAATCGCAGGATCCACAGCCTGATTGGGAATTGGTCCCTCGCCCGAAATCACCTCGGCGCTGTGCGGCGTGCCGTCCTTGTTCACGAAATTGATGACGACGTTGGCCTTGCCGGGCACCGTGAACGACACTGAGCCGGCGCTGCCGCCGTTGAAGTTGAAGGGGCCGGCGATCAGCTCCAGTGTGGCGGTGCGGGTCTTCGGGTCCCACGTGGCATATTCCTCGGACCCCGAGGCATGAGGAGCGAGGGCCTTCCCGCCGACGAGTGTGACCACCGCGGCGGCGGCGGCGAGTGCGGCCACCAGGGCGGCGGTGGCGAGGGCCGTTCCACGACGTTGCAGGGTAGTCATTCTTACTCCAGCCAAAGGGGCAGGGACAGGGGGTCGCTGAAACTCTCACGACCCAGCGCCCGAAGTATCGCGGATGACTTCGCGCGGGGTTGCCGGGTATTATCGAAGGGATAGCCGGGGCAACCCCCTCTCGCAACCAAAAACTCACTCAAGGTACCCCGTGATCCGCCGCCTAGTCGCGTTCGCATGTCTGGCCGCTGCCCCAGCCGCCCTCACTGCCCAGCAAGCCGACTCCTCGCTGCTCTCCATCGCCCGCATTTTCGGCTCGGGAGAATTTGCGCCTCAGCCGTTCGGTCCCTCCCGCTGGCTGGACGACGGCGTGGCCTACACCACCGTCGAGCCGGGCGCCGACGGCAGCGGGGCGGACATCGTACGGTATGATGTCGAAAAAGGAACGCGGGAGGTGATGGTCTCCGCCGGGCAACTCGTGCCCACGGGTGAGAACGCACCGCTGGAAGTGGAGGACTATTCCTGGTCGCCAGACGGGAAGATGCTGCTGGTGTTCACCAATACCCAGCCGGTCTGGCGGCTCAACACCCGGGGCGACTATTGGGTGCTCGACCGAGCCAGCGGGCAGCTCCGGAAGCTTGGTGGACCCGGTGCCAAGCCGTCCACTCTCATGTTCGCCAAGTTCTCTCCCGATGGCCGCAAGGTCGGATACGTGAGGGAGAACAACCTCTACGTCGAAGACCTTTCGTCCGGCGCCATCACGCCGCTCACCACCGAGGGCTCCCGAACGCTCATCAACGGAACCTTCGACTGGGTATATGAAGAAGAGCTGATGAACTACTACGCCGACGGGTGGCGGTGGAGCCCGGACGGGCAGAACATCGCCTACTGGCAGCTCAATGCCGACTCGGTGAGGAACTTCGACCTCATCAACAACACCGATTCACTTTACTCGAGGGTCATCCCGGTCCAGTATCCGAAGGTCGGCGAGGCCAACTCGGCGGCGCGGATCGGAATCGTCCCGGCGCAGGGCGGCTCGACCCGCTGGCTGGAAATCGAGGGCGACCCGCGCCAGCACTACATCCCCAGAATGGACTGGGCCTCCAGCTCGAAGGAGGTGCTGCTCCAGCGTCTCAACCGCCTCCAGAATACGAACGAGGTCATGCTTGGTGACGCCACCACGGGCAAGGTCCGGGCGGTGCTGACCGAACACGACAGCACCTGGGTGGACGTGGTCAACGACGTCGTCTGGCTCGATGGCGGCAAGAGCTTCACCTGGGTGAGCGAGCGCGATGGATGGAACCATGTTTACGTCGTCTCGCGCGACGGGAAGTCGGTCAAGCTGGTCACGAAGGGGCCGTTCGACGTCCTCGAGATCGAGGGGATCGATGGCAAGGGTGGATGGCTCTACTACATCGCCTCTCCCGACAACCCTACTCAGCGCTACCTCTTCCGCTCCCGCCTCGACGGCAAGGGGAAGCCGGAGCGTCTCTCACCGCAGAACGAGCCGGGTACGCACAATTACGACCGCTCGCCCAACTTTCGCTACGCGATCGAGAATTACTCCTCCCTGACTATCCCTCCGGTCATCCGTCTCGTGCGGCTTCCGGGGCATGAGGTCATCCGCACGCTCGCCGATAACTCCCGCCTGCGGGCGCGGCTTGCCGGGCTCAGGCAGGCCACCGCCGAGTGGTTGTCGGTTCCCGCGGAGGACGGGGCGAAGATGCCGGGGCTGCTCCTCAAGCCGGCGGATTTCGACTCCACCAGGAAATACCCGCTCCTGTTCTTCGTCTATGGTGGACCGGGCAACGCGGAAGTGAAGGATGCGTGGGGCGGTTATTACCTGTGGCATACCATGCTGACCCAGAAGGGATACCTC
>JBOHSC010000156.1:0-7168 GCA_050733115.1 Gemmatimonadales bacterium | reverse complement strand
CGACCGCTCCTTCGTGGCACAGCGACTGCCTAGTGGGCAGGTGACCACTGCACCCACTCTCTTGATCACGAGGATTCCGTCATGGTCAGTCACCCATCCATTCCGGCCCTGATCGCCGGCGCGGGCTTGGCGCGGCCATGGTGGTGTAGCCACGTGGGCCTCGACCGCAGGGATGGGAACGGACACCGCGGCGGCGGTCACAGTAGCGCCGGCGGTCTCCAAGGCCAAGACGGCAGCGACCACGACGTCGAAGGCGCCGGCCGCAACACCGGAGCATGCGCACATCACGGGGGCGTGAAGGCTTGGCTGCCGCCTACCCACAGTTGAGGAGCGCCCGATGAGCACCTTCGACAAGGTCACCCGTGAGCTCGAGGACGCGGTGAAATCAGGCTCGCTCCCGGCGGGCATGCACGACCACCTGACGGCGATGCTGAACAGTCCACAGATCGGTGGAGTTTCCGGTCTGGTGCAGAAATTCGAGGCAGGCGGCCTTGGCGGGATCATCGGGTCATGGATCGGGACCGGCCCCAATCAGTCGATCACCCCGCAACAGATAGAAGGCGTCCTCGGCAGCGGCCGTCTCCAGCAGATCGCGAGCAAGGTAGGGCTGCCGCCGGAGACGCTCGGCAACGCGATCGCGCAGGTGCTGCCGGGCCTCATCGACCGGATGACTCCCAACGGTGTGGTACCGGCAAAGCCGCAGAGGCCGGGTACCTGAGGAAGGACCGGCGGCGCACAACCCCGGAAAGTTGCGCGGCCTTGTCGGCCGCGTTTCTTTCCGCGAGTGGGATCCCCCCTGCCTCCCGTCAGCTCCATCGAGCTCGACGCCGCCCTGCTCCAGGCCGCCATCACGGCGGGCTTGGGGCTGTTGTGCGCATTCTTCTATCAGAGGTATCGGAAGCCGTACTTCGCGTGGTGGGCGGTGGCGTGGGGACTCTACCTGCTCCGCATCGGCGCCATCACCAGCTTCCTGCTCGGCTCCAACCGCATCTGGCTCTACTGGCACCAGGTGATCACCGGCTGGACCGCGCTCGCCCTGCTGTACGCGGCGCTGGTCTTCTCCCAACGCGTGCGCTGGCGGTCGTGGTACCTGGCCCTGGTGCTCTTTCCGCCGCTCTGGTCGTACATCGCTATCTACCGTCTCGATCATTTCCTCTGGGCGGCCGGGCCAGCGGTGCTCTTTCTCAGTCTCGCCACCCTGTGGACAGGGTGGGTCTTCTTCCGCTATCGGCAGCGCGTCGCGTCATCCGGAGCGACCCTCCTGACGGTTGCCTTCGGTCTCTGGGGAGTGCACCACCTCGACTACCCTTTTCTTCGCGCCCGTGGGGCGTGGGCTCCGTGGGGCTACTATCTCGACATCCTCCTGGCACTGGCGGTGGGCGCCGGGATACTCCTCCTCGTTCTCGACGACCTGCGGCGAGGACTGAGCGCCCTGTCCGAGCTGTCAGGCGACCTCCAGTCGGTGGGACGCGAGCAGGATGTTCTTTCGGCTCTCCTGGCCCGACCTCTTACCCTCCCTGCCGTTCGGGGCAGCGCCCTGTATCTCTCCGTCGATGGGCGTCCGCGTCTGGTCCGGAGCGCCGGGGTCTTTGACGAGCGCGATGGGGCCGAGCCTCGCGGGGCGGCGGCGGTCGTCCTGGCGCGGGCGCTCGAGACGGGGCGGCCGCAGGAGACTGGCTCATGGGAGAATGGGGGCGGCGGCTCGTATCCGTACGCCGCCGTGCTGCCGCTGCTCCGCCGGGAAGACGTCATCGGCGCGCTCGTGCTGGTGGGAGACGCCCGCGACCCCTTTGCCGCTCTCGACGACCGTTTCCTCCTGGCGCTCGGCCAGCAAGTTGGGGCCGCCCTCGAGAACGCCGATCTCTATACCCGTCTCCAGTCGCGCACCGTCGAGCTGGCCCGTCTGTCGGCGCGGATGATCGAGCAGCACGAGGAGGAGCGGCGGCGCCTCTCGCGCGAGCTGCACGACGAGACGGCACAGGTCTTTTCAGCGGTCAAGATGGAGCTTGGAGTATTGCGCGAGGGAGTCTCACCCGCGCAGGCCATGCGTCTGGATCAGGTGCTCGGACTGATCGATACCGGAATCCGGGGCATCCGAAACGTGACCAACGACCTCCGGCCCTCGCTGCTCGACGACCTGGGTCTCGTGCCAGCGCTCCGGTCGCTCGTAGCCGACTTCGGAGAGCGAAGCGGCATCGTCACCGAGCTCGCCGCGCCGATCTCGCTGCCGCCGCTATCGGAGGAGGCGGAGCTGGCGCTCTTTCGGGCACTGCAGGAGGCGCTATCCAACGTCCTTCGCCATGCCGGCGCCCGTTCGATTGACGTCGGGCTGTCGGTCAATGAGGGTGGAGTGATGCTCGAAGTTCACGATGATGGGCGCGGCCTCCCCGACATCTCCCTCGAGCGACTCGAGCGCGATGGACACATGGGTCTCGCGGGAATGCGGGAGCGGATCAGCGCGCTTGGCGGAAAGGTGCGCTTCGGAGAAAGGCCCGGCGGTGGCGCATCGCTCGAAGTGATTGTACCGGCCGATTCGGGAGAGGCGGCATGACCGACCCGTTGATTACCGTGCTCGTGGCCGATGATCACGCCATCGTGCGCACCGGCATCCGTCACGTCCTCGAAGGGGAGCCGGGCTTCGCCGTCGTGGGCGAGGCGGCCAATGGTGCGGAGGCCCTCGCTCTGGCGCGCGAGCTGCGGCCCGACGTAGCGGTGCTGGACATCTCGATGCCCGGCGAGTCGGGGCTCCGCACGGCGGCCGAGCTCAGACGACTGTGTCCGGAGACGCGGGTATTGATCGTGAGCATGCACGACAACACCGAGTACGTGCTGGAGAGCGTTCGGGCCGGCGCCCACGGTTACCTGCTCAAGGATACCGCCGCGACCGAGCTTCGCGGCGCGATCCGCGCGATCCGGGGAGGGGAGTCCTACTTCAGCCCCCCCATCGCAAGCCGGCTCACCGCGGTGGTCCGTGGCGACCAGGAGACGGAGACCCCCAACGGCCTCCTGAATCAGCTGAGCGGCCGGGAGCGGGAAGTGCTGGAGGGCGTGGCGAAGGGCCGCACCAACAAGGAGATCGCCGCGGAGCTGGGTATCAGCCATCGAACCGTCGAGACCCACAGGGAAAGCCTGATGCGCAAACTGCGGCTCCGCACCGTCGCCGATCTCACCAGGTTCGCCCTGGAAACGGGCGTGATCGGCGGACAGCCGGGATTATATTGAGCCATGCGCAAGGTGAAGACCGGCATAGTCATGATGAACCTCGGAGGGCCGGCCACACTCGACCAGGTCGAGCCGTTTCTTCTCGAGCTGTTCGCCGACCGGGAAATCATCAAGCTCCCGCTCCAGAGCTGGCTGGGCCCATTCATCGCTCGCCGGCGGGCTCCGAAGGTTCGCGATCTCTACGCCGCCATCGGCGGCGGCTCGCCCATTCTCGGGCACACCAATGCCCAGGGAGCGGGCATGGTGGAGCGGCTCGACCGCCTCTCGCCCGACACGGCGCCGCACGGCTTCTACGTGGCCTTTCGCTACGTCAAACCCACGAGCGATGACGCGCTCCGGGCCATGGCCGCCGACGGCGTCGAGCGAGCCATCGCCTTCAGCCAGTATCCCCAGTTCTCCTGCAGCACCACCGGATCGAGCCTCAACGAGTTGTGGCGGGCCCTCGACCGCACCGGTCTCCGAGGCAGGTTCGAGTGGAGCCTCATCGATCGCTGGCCGGTAAACGACGCCTTCGTTGCATCGATGACCGGCACGGTGCGCGAGGGGCTCGGGCGATATTCACCCGAAACGCGCGACCGCGTGCTGCTTCTTTTCAGCGCCCACTCCCTTCCGCTTCACGTGATCGATCGCGGCGACGCCTATCCCCAGGAGGTGGGGGCGAGCGTACAGCACGTGCTCGAAGAGCTTGGTGCGCCGAACCCGTTCATCCTCGCCTATCAGTCGGAGGTGGGCCCGGTGCGGTGGCTCGGTCCCAGCACGGAACGAGTCATCCGGCGATTGGGGGAGAAGGGCTACAAGGACGTGCTGGTGGTGCCGATCGCGTTCACCAGCGATCACATCGAGACGCTGTCGGAGCTCGACCGGGAATACGGGACGTTGGCCCAACGGGTGGGAATCACGAACTACTCACGAGTGCCGGCGCTCAACAGCAGACCCGATTTCCTCGCGGCGCTGGCCGACATCGTCCGGGAACATATGGTCTCGGAACGCGCCTGCTCCAGCCAGTACACTACTCGCTGCCCGGGGTGCATCAATCCGGCATGCCGCCAGATGCCGGCGTCCGTCGCGAAGGCGCCGCGTGTCGAGACTCACCCGCCTACCGAATCGCGGCCAGCAGGCCGCGCGGGCTAGTCGGTCCGCTGTGGTTGCTCCGGCAGCCGCAGAGAGCGGCTCACCGGATACAGCACCCGGCGCACCAGCCGGTCTGCCATTGCCCTCACCACCTCCCGCTCACGTTCGGACAGCTCCGCGAGCTGCCCGAGTGCCCACGCCGTCTCCTGCGCTGCCATCTCGACGCCGAGCCGGTGAAGCTCGGCAAGCTGAGGCGCCGCCGTACGACCACGAAGACTCTGGTCGAGACGGATCATCTCCTCAGCCAATACTCTCTCCGCCTCCGCCAGCGCTTCCGACGGGGCATCGGAGGCGGGGCAGCAGAGGCGCTGAAGATCGTCCAGATCGAAGAGGTTGACGCCATCGATCTGACGTGCGGCGGGATCAACATTTCGGGGAAGGGCGAGGTCCATTACCATGAGCTGGCGGCCCTGACGCAGTGCCACCGCCTGCTCGAGCTCCGACGCCGACAATACCGGCCGCGACGATGAAGTCGCAACGGTGAGTAGATCGGCCTCGACGGTAAGCCCGGGCAGGTCCTCCCATCCGCGCAGGGTGGCGCTCCACGCCGTCGCGAGCGCCGACGCTCGTGCCAGATGCCGGTTGACCAGCGCCACCTGGGTGGCGCCGCGAGCGTGGAGCGCCCTGAGCACTCCCTCGGCTGCCTCACCTGCTCCGAGCACCACGATCCTGCACGCCGCCAGCCCCCCTCCCCAGCACGATGCCATGAGCTCGACGGCGGCCGAGCTGACCGAGCTCGGATGCCGTCCGAGCATTGTCTCGCGACGTACCCTGCGTCCCGCCGACAGCGCCGCCGAGAAGACGAGATCCATCTCCCGGGTCGTGGTTCCGGCGGCGCGGGCAAGATCGTATGCCCGTCTCACCTGTCCGAGTATTTCGGTCTCACCGAGCACCTGAGAGTCGAGCCCGGCGGCCACGGTGAAGATGTGCTGCACCGCCGCGCGGCCTTCCCATCGTTCCAGAGGGACGTCGCCTCCGACACCGCGGTCGCGAGCGAAGTGCCGGAACGACGATTCGAACTCGTCGCCGCCGTACCAGTAGAGCTCGCATCGATTACAGGTGGAGAGGAGAAGTGCGGTGAGACCCTGTTCGCGGGACCGCCCGAGCCAAGCCGATATTTCGGCGGGAGTCAGGGTGAACTGCTCGCGCAGCTCGACTCCAGCTGTATGATGACTTATGCCAACGACATGGAGAGCGAGTTCGGAGGGCACAGGGAAGGCTACAGCGCGTCCCCGGTTGCTGGCAATCCGCGATCGTGCGGAGAGGGCCCCCGTACGAATACGGAGCCCCCCTCGTTTTCAGCGCCCGAAGATGCGTCCCAGCACGCCGCCGCCGATCACCGACTCGAAAGCATGGCCGAGCTCCGACATGGTCTGGTAACGCTCAGAGGCATCGATGGCCAGACAGCGCTCGATGACCATCTCGAGCTTCGAGGGGAGGTCTTCGCGGACCTCGCGCAGGCGGCGGGGCGATCCACGCAGACGCGCGATCATCGTTTCCTGAGCCGACTTTCCGGCAAAGGGGAGCTGGCCGGTGAAGAGCTCGAAGGCGAGGATGCCGATCGCGTAGACGTCGCTCCTGCCGTCGAGCTGCTTGCCGCGAATCTGCTCCGGACTCATGAATTCGGGAGTCCCGAGAACGATGCCGGTGGCGGTGAGCTTGACCAGCTCGGGGCCGGCCCGCCGCTGCTTGGCGAGGCCGAAATCCATGACCACGGCCCGCACTCCCGCATCGGCGCCGGTCTCGGGAACGAGCATGATGTTCTCGGGCTTGAGATCGCGGTGCACGATGCCGAGCCCGTGAGCGTGCTCGAGGCCGAGACAGACCTGCATGAGGATCGGAATTCCCTCGGCCACCTGGAGGGGGCCCTCTCTCGTCTCTCGCTCGCTCAGCGGCTCGCCTTCGAGATAGGGCATGACCAGGTAGAGCATGCGGTCCAACGTCTCGCCGAGCCGGAGGATGGGACAGACGTTGGGATGATCGAGCCGCATGGCAATGGCTGCCTCGCGGCGCAGCCGCTCGACCGCGGCGGGATCGCGCGAGAGGCGGGGCAGGAGGATCTTCAGCGCCACCTGGCGGCCGGTCTCGACGTCGCGCGCACGGTAGACGTACGACATCCCTCCCTCGCCCAACCGCCTGTCCACCTGATAGCGCCCGTCGAGCACCGTGCCGGCGAGGGTGGCGTAGCGGTCGGTCTCTTCGGCGGTGAGCGGGAGTGCGTCGGTGCGGTCGGAGGATGCCGCGGCTTCGTCACCCACCTCGACGAGCGGCGACCCGTCCTTCACGCAGTAACGGGCCGGCGCGGAGTACAGCGCCTGGCAGCGGGGACAGTGCCGGTTTTTCAATCGCGGATTCGATTCCGGCCGTCGCTCTTGGCACGGTAGAGGTGCCGGTCGGCAAGGCGAAGGAGCGATTCGCCGTCGGTGACGCGCTCGTCGGGATAGGAGGCGATACCGATGCTGATCGTGACCCGCACCGGATGGCCGGCCTCGCCGAAATCGTGGGTGGCCACGCGCCGCAGGACGCGCTCGGCGAAATTGCGGGACTCGGCATTGGTGGTCTCGGGGAGAAGGACCACGAATTCTTCTCCGCCGTAGCGCGCCACGATGTCCACCGACCGCTGCTCGCGCTTGAGCAGGTTGGCGAGCTGCTTCAGCACCCGATCGCCCACCAGATGCCCGTGCGTGTCGTTGATCTGCTTGAAGTTGTCGATATCGATCATCATGCCCGTGAGCATCGTCGCGTAGCGGGCGGCGCGGTCCATTTCCTGCTCGAGCTTTTCCATCAGCGCGCGGCGGTTGAAGCAGTTGGTGAG
>JBOHSC010000155.1:0-8852 GCA_050733115.1 Gemmatimonadales bacterium | reverse complement strand
TTGTACACGGCCGACACGAACGCCTTCTCATACTTCCCTTGCTTGGTGCCGGTGACGATGTCGGCGCGATCCTCGAGGATCGGCGCGACGAGCGCCGGGATGTCGGCGGGGAGATACTGGAGATCGGCGGGATAGAAAACGAAGATGTCGCCGCGGGCCACGTCGCCGGCTGACCGAAGGGCGTCGGCGATCCCGCGCTGCCTGCGGTGACTGACCACTCGAAGGAAGGGATGGGTGCGCGCCAGCTCGCGAAGCACTGTGGCGCTGTCATCACGCGAGCCGTCGTTCACGATCACGATCTCGAACGTGAACGGCGCCGGGCCGAGCGCCTCGGCGCAGAGCCGGACGAACTCGGGAAGGTTGAGGGACTCGTCCTTCGCCGGAACGAGGACGCTGACGTCCAGCGTCTCGGCGGCGGCGAGGGTCATACGCGCTTCCGCATGCGGGCCGGAAGAATGCCGAGCTGGTCGCGATACTTGGCGACCGTCCGCCGGGCGATCTGAATTCCCTGTTCCTGGAAGAGGTGCACGATCTGCTGGTCGGTGAGCGGCTTCGCGGTGTCCTCGTCGGCTACCATCTTCTGCAGCTTGGCGCGGATGGACCGGGCGCTGGCATCTTCGCCGGACGCCGTGGCGAGCGCGCTGGAGAAGAAGAATTTGAGCGGGAGAACGCCGCGCGGCGTCTGGACGTACTTCTCGTTGGTCACGCGGCTCACGGTGGACTCGTGCATGTTGATGACCTCCGCCACTTCGCGGAGGGTCAGCGGCTTCAGGTGCTCGATGCCCTTCTCGAAGAAATCGCGCTGCCGGTCGACGATAAAGTTCATGACCTTGAGCATCGTCTGGCGGCGCTGTTCGATCGCCTGAATCATCCAGTTGGCGCTGTTCATCTTCGAGGCGATGAACTCGCGATTCTCCGGCGTCATCTTTTTCTTGTCGCGGGCGATCTCCTGATATGAGCGGCTGAGCCGGAGCCTCGGCATCCCGGTGTCGTTGAGGAAGACCTGGTAGCGGCCGCCGATCTTCTCGACGATCAGATCGGGAATGATGTAGCCGTCGCTCTGAATCGAATACTTGAGGCCGGGCTTGGGATCGAGCCGCGCCAGCTCGTCGGCGGCCGTCTGGACGGCCACGGGCTCGACGCCGAACCGCTTGGCCAGATCGTTCCAGCGGTGGGCGATGAGATCGGGGAAGGCCTCGTTCACCAGGCGAAAGGTCAGTGACGTGGTATCGGCTTGCTCGCCGAGCTGGATGAGGAGGCACTCGCGGAGATCGCGCGCGCCCACGCCTGCCGGGTCGAGACGCTGGAACACCCGCAGCATCTCCTCGACTTCCTCCGTAGTGTAGAAGGCGGCCCCGGCTTCGGGCACCGGCGCCTCGTCGGCCTCTGCCTCGTCCTCGTCGGGCTCGTCCCGCACGTGCCCGGCCACGAGCTGATTGACCGAGCCGAGGATTTCCTCGAGCGACGCCGCGAGGTATCCCTCCTCGTTGATGTTACCGAGGAACTCCTCGGCCAGCAGCAGCTGGCGCGGGGTAAGCGTCAGCATGTGGAGCTGCTCGCGGAGGTGGTCGATCAGATCCTTCGTTTCGACCGTGACCGGCTCGGTGTATTCGAGCTGCTCGTACTGCTCGCGGGTGCCGCCCACCTCGAAACCGTTGAGGAGAATTTCCTCCCAGTCCATCTCCTCTTCTTTTTCTTTTTGTTCCTTTTCCTGTTCGGCGTCCTTCTGCTCGGGCGCCTCCTCCTCGGGCTCGAGCAGCTCGAGGAAGGGGTTGGCCAGCAGCTCCTGCTTGAGATGTTGCTGAAGGTCCATCATGGGCATGTACAGCATGTCCATTGCCTGGTAGAGCCGCGGATTGACTCGGAGCTCCTGCCGGAGGCTGGTGTGCTGCGACAGCCCTGTCTTCATGCCACGGCCTCCAGGCGCGCCCGAAGACGCGCGGTAAGGGTCGGTCCCAGGTAGAGCTGGGCCACCCGATCATCATATACCAGGTCCCGCACGGTGCCGGCCGCCTGCACTTTGCCCTCGAACATGATGTAGGCCCGGTCGACGATGTCGAGCGTCTGCTCGACGTTGTGATCCGTGATGAGGACGCCGATCCCGCGATGGCGAAGTCCGGCGACGATGGTCTGAATGTCGTGAACGGCGATCGGGTCGACGCCGGCGAACGGCTCATCGAGAAGCATGAATTTGGGCTCGGTCACGAGCGCGCGGGTGATCTCGAGCCGGCGCCGCTCTCCCCCGCTGAGCGAGTAGGCCTTGTTGCGGCGGAGGTGCTTGATGGAGAGCTCGTCGAGCATGCGCTCCAGCCGGCGGAGGCGCTCCTCGCGGCCGAGGGGTCTCGTCTCCAGGATAGCCAGAATATTTTCCTCGACGGTCATTTTCCGGAAGATCGAGGGCTCCTGGGCCAGATACCCGATTCCCGCTCGGGCGCGCTGATACATCGGTGCGCGCGTCAGATCGAGGCCGTCGAGGTGGACCTTTCCTTCATCCGGGCTGATGAGCCCTGTTATAAGGTAGAAGGTCGTGGTCTTTCCCGCCCCATTCGGCCCCAGGAGCCCCACGATCTCGCCCTGCTGAACCCGGACGCTGACGTCGTTCACCACCTTCCGGCCCTTGAAGCTCTTCGAGAGATCGACCCCCTCGAGCACGCTGGCGGAGGCGCGACGGGGCATGACCGCCTTGGATCGCTGCACCGCCCGCCGCGCCGCGGCCAGCAGGGCCTCGTACACCGCGTGACGATCCTCGGAGCTGTCGCCCCACCAGCGGACGCGCGGGGTGACCGGATCCCAGCCGGCGCCGGCGGTATCGAGAATCCATCCCTCGGTGGCGAGCCTGGGCAGGACCGACTGCGAGAGGTGCCCACGGACCTCGTCGCCGGAGATCTCCTGGTCGTTCTGCCCCAACCCCTGGTAGCAGGCGAGGTGGGCCTCCCGGTAGCTCATGATCAGGTCGGTGAACGGCACCTTCGGCTCGATGCCGGCGCCACGGGTGATGGCGGCGAGGGCGATCGCGACCGAGGGGTCGCGGTCTCCGAGCGTGGCGATCCAGTCTGGAGTGCTCATTTCCGCCGGCCTGTCCCGAGCTTCGGTTTCTTCACCGTCCTGGCGGTGTCGGACGCCGTGGCCGTCGTGTCCGCCACGGCCTCGAGCTGCACGCCGTCGACCTTTCCGCGCACGTCCACCCGTTCCACGCCGCCAACCGCGGGGGGGCGCATTGTCACCACGATCACATCGCCGCGGGCGTAGTTGATCGACGGCCGGCGCGGCGCCTTGAGATTGGGATCGACGTGATACGACTGGGCGAGCTTCCTCGCCTCGATGCGGCTCAGCACCGCACGGCTCTTCCCCGCCGAATCCACCGAGGCGAACTGCGCGAAGATCGTGTCGCCGCGCATCCAGTCGCGCTCCTTGCTGAGCGTGTCCACCGCGCCGCCGAGCCACGCCGTTCGGAACCCGCGCACCTCGCGAAGCTGCTGGCCCGGACTGTCAATGGCGAGCGACTCCGCGCGCATGGCGTACGCGGAGGAGCTCGCGAAGGTGCGCGACGGATCACCCCAGGCAAAGGTGTACGCCAGCTTCTTCTGCTCCAGGTGAAGCGAGATCGTGTCGGCCGTCAGGTCCAGATCGCGGCTCACGGCGTGGGCGGTGCCCTTGGCCAGCAGTTGGTCGAGCTCGCGATTGGCCAGTCTGAGGTCGATCCGCTTTCCGCTCACCCGGAAGCTGTCGGGGCCGAGGCCGCGGAGAACGGGCTCGCCACCGATCAGCGCGCCGTCGCTCCGCTTTCCGGTATCGAGCCGCATCGAGTCGGAGCGAGCGGCAAAATCGCTGCGGTCGATCGTCACCTTCCCGCCCGCCCAGATCCGGTCGTCGCCCTTGAAGCGCACACGGTCGCCGACGATCACGTACGGCTCCGGCGGTTTGCCCGCCGCCGCGCCGGAATCGGAAGGGAGGTAGCGGATGCGGGGGCGGCTGACGGCGTACATCTCGGTTGTGTCCCTCACGCCCTTGACCGCGCGGAAGTAATCGAGTGACGGCCCCGACAGCGACGACCCGGTGACGAGATTCCGGGTTTGCACACTGCCGCGCGCTTCCCACCGCTCGCCGATCTTGTAGTAGGTGCCCCTATCGGCGTCCATGGTGACGGTCGAATCACGATACTTCACGTCGCCGATGAACTGAACCACGTTTCCGCCGTATGCGGCCACGCTGTCGCTCTGAATCGTGATCTGGGTGCCGCGGCAGCGGAGCCGGACGTTGCCGCCGGCGAAGTAGTTCGTGCCGCTCGGCGTCTCGTTGACTGCGCCCTGCCGGTCCACGTTGTCGATCTGGAAAACGCAGCGCCCCGACTGGCCGGCGCTGGCGGGGGGTGGCACGGACCTGGGTTGCGCCGGGATAACCTGGGCGTGGAGAGTCCCGGACAATACGAGGATAAGTGCCGTCACCCTGGTGAGGAGACCGGTTGCCCTCGACTGACTGGGGCTCGGGATAACGGCCGTCACGGCGCCACCTTCGTGGCCGGCGCCGGTGGCGTCTTCGGCTTGGCAACCGGATCCATGTTGGGCTTCGGTACCTGTGCCGGCGGTGTTGCCGCCTTCGGTTTCGGCTTCGGCGCCGGGGTAGCGGGCGTGGGGTTGGCCGGTGCGGGGGCCGGAGCCGGCGCGGCAGTGGTCTCGGAATCAGGGGCCTGCCCCGGCAACAGCATTCCGTTGCCGGCCACTCCACGGGGCTTGTCGGTGACGACGTTCTTGAAGTCGGGGTCGGACTTGAAGCTGTTTCCCTCCAGATGCTCCCCGGCACGGTCGAAGGTGAACGGCACGTCAGTGGAGATCGTGTTGGTGGCGTTGTCGTATTTGAGCGTCTGGGTCCGCAGAGTGCGCCCGTCGGGATTCACGACTACCACCGAGTCATCCGCTTCCATCGAGCCGTCCTGCCAGCGATAGCTGCCGCGCCTGGCCGTGAGCGTCGAGCCCTCGACGCCTTTCAGATCGTAGAAGATCACCTTCAGGTGGCGCAGGTCGGTGACCTGTGTGGCTTCATAGAAATATGCAGTGTCCGCCTCGACCCGGCTGCGCCGCACACCGGCAAACGTCACGTAGTGCGAGAATCCCTCGAGCACCTGATCGGCGTTGTCCGATGCCTGCACCGTTGTAGTGGGCTTGGCACCGGTCTCCTCGCAGGCGGGCAGCGGGGCCAAAAGAAGCCACACGGCCCAGGTGCCCGCAACGCACGAGCGCCTCATATGGCACCGGCGCGCATGAGGTCGTGCAGGTGCACGACGCCGGCCACGGCACCGCCCTCCTCCACCACCGGCAGCGCCACCACGCCGTACCGTTCCATTGTGCCCGCGGCGGCGGCGGCCAGCTCGTCGGGAGCCGCGGTGCGCGGGGTGCGGGTCATCACCTGCGACACCGGCCGCGCCAGGAAGTCGTCGTCTCGCTCGGCCAGACGCGTGAGATCGCCCGGGGTGAGCACGCCCTGGAGACGGCCGTTCTCCACCACCATTGCGAGTCCGCGCTCGTGGGCCAGCGTCACCACGGCGTCGCGCATGGTGGCGTCGAGAGAGAGCACCCGCCCCGGGGGGATCATCACGTCCCGGACCTTCTGGAAGAGCCGGACCTTGTGCCCCAATTGGCCGCCGGGATGCCGCTCCGCGAATGCCTCCCTGCCGAATCCCTTCTGCTCGAGCAACGCGATGGCGAGCGCGTCTCCAAGAGCGATGGCAACGGTTGTGCTGGTGGTCGGCGCCAGATCGTGGGGGCAAGCCTCTTCCGATACGGAGCCGTCGAGCACCGTCGTCGCGACCCGCGCCAATGTCGAGTCCATGACTCCGGTGATGGCAATGATCTGGACCCCGCGCCGCTGCAGAACACCCGCGAGACCAAAGAGCTCGTCCGATTCGCCGCTCTTGCTGAGGAGAATTGCGGCGTCGTCCTTCCCGACGATGCCGAGGTCACCGTGGAGGGAGTCCACCGGATGGAGATACGTCGCGGCGGTGCCGGTCGAGGTCAGGGTAGCGGCGATCTTCCGTGCGATGAGTCCCGACTTCCCCACGCCCGACACAATCACCCTACCCTTCACGCCCGACAGGATCTGTACCGCCCGGGCGAATCGCTCGTCGAGCCGTTTGGCCGTGGCCGCCAGTGCCGTCGACTCGAGCATCACGACTCGCCGGCCGAGCTCGGTGACGCCGGTTCCCTCAGGTGACACGGGCGACCGGCTCGGTAAAGTACCGCTCGAGGATGGTCTGCCACTCGCCCCTCGCGCGGAGGATCTCCTCGATGACCTCGCGTACGGCCCCGTGACCACCGGTGGCGCGGGTGACGTACGCCGCCACCGCCTTCACCTCGGCCACGGCGTTGGCGACCGCGATGGGCAGGCCGACACGGCGCATGACCATGAGATCGGCGAGGTCGTCTCCCACGAACGCCGCTTCCTCCCACGCGATTCCCCGGGTCTCGAGCACCGTGGCGAATGCCTCGAGCTTCTTCGGGCCCGGCACCTGGAGCAGCTCCTCGATTCGCAGCTCGCGGGAGCGAAGCGTGGTGGCGTCCGAGGAACGTCCGCTGAGCCAGACCACGGGGATTCCCGCGATGCGGAGGAGCATGAGACCGAGCCCGTCCTGGATGTCGAAGCGCTTGAGCTCGACCGGCTGTCCGGCTACCGGGCCAACGTATATCCCGTTGTCGGTCAGCACGCCGTCCACATCGAGCCCCAGAAGGCGGACCCTGCGCGCGACCTCGGGATCAAGCATCGGCGGTCATGCCCGGCGCCAGGGCACGCCCCCGGGACCGTGCCCAGAGATCGAGCGTGCGATCGAGCAGATCGTCGAGAAGGTCGAGCGGCCACTGCGTCCCCGGATCGCTGAGAGCTCGGGCGGGCTCGGGATGAACCTCCAGGAAAAAGCCATCGGCGCCGGCCACCGCGGCCGCTGCGAGAAGTGGAGGGATGAATTCCCGCTGGCCCGCGCTCGACCCTGCCGCGCCCTGGCCGGGTTGCTGAACGGAATGGGTGGCGTCGAAAATTACCGGGGCGCCGGTGGCGGCACGGAGCCTGGCGAAGTTTCGCATGTCCACGACGAGATCGCCGTAGCCGAAGAAGGTGCCCCGCTCGGTGACGGCCAGGTCTTGGCTGCCGCCGCTCCGAATCTTCTCCAGTGCGCCGGCCATCGCCTCCGCCTGCATCCACTGCCCCTTCTTCACGTTTACCGGCTTGCCCGTTCCGCCCGCCGCAACGAGAAGATCAGTCTGGCGACAGAGGAAGGCGGGAATCTGAAGTGCGTCGGCCACCTGGGCGGAGGGCACGGCCTGGGCCGGCTCGTGGATGTCGGTGATGATCGGCAGTCCGCTTACCACCCGAACCCTCTCGAGCGCTCGCAGCCCCTCTTCGAGCCCGGGGCCCCTCGCGGCGCCGAGGCGGGCGCGATTGGCCTTGTCGAAGCTCGCCTTGAAGCAGACTGGAATTCCCCGCCCGAGGGCGACCCGCGCCAGCGCCTCGGCAACGCGAGGAAGTACGTCGCCCGGCTCCACGACGCATGGTCCGGCGATGAGGAAGGGAGCGGCGCCGAACGACCAGGCCATCAGCGTCCGGCTCGAGCCATCTGCATCGGTGCGGTCTGGATGCCGCTGGCCTCGCGGTGCTTGAAGGCCGCGCCGACCAGGCCGGCAAAGAGCGGATGCGGCCGGGTGGGCCGCGACTTGAGCTCGGGATGGAATTGGCACCCGATGAACCACGCGTGATCGGGAAGCTCGATCGTCTCCACCAACCCGCCATCGGGCGATTGTCCCGAGAGCCGGAGCCCGTACTCGGCAAGGACATCGCGGTAGGCGTTGCTCACCTCCCAGCGGTGGCGGTGCCGCTCGCTGATTTCCGTCGTGCCGTACGCCAGTGCCACGCGAGACCCGGGTCGCAGGCGCGCCGTATACGCCCCGAGGCGCATCGTGCCGCCCAACTCGCTCACCTCCCGCTGCGATTGCATGAGCGCGATGACCGGTGTCTCGCAGTCGGGGGAGAACTCGGTGCTGTTGGGATCGGGCAGGTCGCACACGTTGCGGGCGAACTCGATGATGGCGATCTGAAGCCCGAGGCAGATGCCGAGGAAGGGGAAGTCGTTCTCACGGGCCCAGCGCACCGCGTTGAGCATTCCTTCCACGCCGCGCTCGCCGAATCCGCCGGGAATCAGCAGCCCGTCGAAGCCCTCCAGCACCTTGCCCGCGGCCGCGGAGTCGGTGAACCGCTCGCTCGGGATCCATTCGACCTCGACCCGGGCATCGTGCGGGATGCCGGCGTGGATCAGCGCCTCTCCGACAGACTTGTAGGCGTCGTGGAGGGCGGTGTACTTCCCGACCACCGCGATGCGCACGCGGTTGGACGGATGGAGGATACGGTCGGTCATCGTCTTCCATCCGCGCAGGTCGGGCTCCTTCGTCTCGAGCCGGAGCCGCTGGCACACCTCACGATCGAGCCCCTGCTCGAAGAACCGAAGCGGGATCTCGTAGATCGATTTCACATCGGGGCTCTCGACCACGCAGCCGAAGTCCACGTTGCAGAACAGGGCAATCTTCCGCTTGATGTCGGCGGAGATCGGCTGCTCGCTGCGGCAGATCAGGATGTCGGGCTGGATGCCGAGCTGCATCAGATCACGGACGGAGTGCTGGGTGGGCTTGGTCTTGAGCTCGCCGGCGGCGGCGATGTACGGGACGAGCGTGAGATGGATGAAGAGGGCGTTGTCGCGCCCCACTTCCTGCCGGAACTGGCGAATGGCCTCGAGAAACGGCAACGACTCGATGTCGCCCACGGTGCCGCCGATCTCGCACAGGACAAAATCCTCGCCGTCGAGATCGGCTTCGATA
>JBOHSC010000154.1:0-5196 GCA_050733115.1 Gemmatimonadales bacterium | reverse complement strand
CTACAACGCCGGGCGGCTGCGTGAAGGGTGCCAGCTATTCGTGCAGCGGATGCTGGAGCCCGGGGTGACGGTCGGGATGACCCTGACCGGGGCCATGACCCCGGCGGGCATCGGCATGAGCTGCCTGATCCCGCTGATGGAGCGGGGGTTCGTGGACTGGATCATCTCCACCGGCGCCAACCTCTACCACGACGCGCACTTCGCCCTCGGGCTGGCGCTGCACCGGGGTCGGCACGACGCCGACGACGTCGAGCTGCGCGACAAGGGCGTGGTCCGGATCTACGACATCTTCTTCGACTACCATGTCCTCCTCTCCACCGACGCGTTCATCCGCGAGGTGTCGGCGCGCGAGGAATTCCAGCGGCCCATGAGCAGCGCCGAATACCACTACCTGCTCGGCGGGTATGTGCGGGAGCGGGAGCGCGCGCTGGGTCTGTCGCGGCGGTCGGTGCTGGCGGCGGCGCACGAGCTCGAGGTGCCGCTCTACACCAGCTCGCCGGGCGACAGCTCCATCGGCATGAACGTCGCCGAGCAGGCGCTCACCGGCAGCAAGTTGCGCTTCGACGTGAGTGCCGATGTGAACGAAACGGCCAGTATCGTACTTGAGGCCAAGCGCACCGGCGGCAAGAGTGGTGTGCTCATCGTGGGCGGCGGCAGTCCCAAGAACTTCATGCTCCAGACCGAGCCGCAGATCCAGGAAGTGCTCGGCATCGACGAGCGGGGGCACGATTACTTCCTGCAGATGACCGACGCGCGTCCCGACACCGGCGGCCTCTCCGGCGCCACGCCGGCCGAGGCGGTGAGCTGGGGGAAAATCGACCCAGACCAGCTTCCCGGAACGGTGGTGGTGTACGGCGACAACTCGATTGCGCTGCCACTTCTCACGGCGTACGCCAGGGAGCGGCACGGCTCGCGTCCGCTCAAGCGGCTCTTCGGCCGCCGCCAGGCCATGATGGATCGGCTGCTGGAGGAGTATCACGCCGCCCTCGCGTTCCGCGACCGGCGGGCCGACGAGTCGCTCTCTCACATGCACCCGGGGGCGGGAGGAGCTGAGACCGCGGCGCAACGGTGAAGCGCTGGTACGCGCTCGGCCTTCTCACGCTGATCAATCTTCTCAACTACGTCGATCGCAACGTCATCTACGCGCTGTTCGAGCCGATCAAGCGCGATCTCTCGCTGACCGACTCCCAGCTCGGCTGGCTGGGCTCCGCATACATCCTCGTCTTTTCCGTCTCGGCACTCCCCTTCGGAGTGCTGAGCGACCTTCGTTCGCGCCGAGCCGTGATTGCCGGCGGGGTGACCCTCTGGAGCGCCTTCACCTTCCTGAGCGGGCTGGTCAACAGCTTCGGGCAGCTCTTCACTTGCCGCGCGGTGGTCGGCATCGGCGAGGCCGCGTACGGACCCGCGGCCTCCTCGCTGGTGGCCGACTACTTCCCGGGACCGCGGCGCGCGGTCGCGCTCGGGATTCTCGCCTCGGGAGTAGCGCTCGGCGGCGTCCTCGGCCTTCTGCTGGGCGGACATCTCGAGGGGATGTATGGCTGGCGAGTCGCATTCATGACCGTGGCGGTGCCGGGGTTCATGTGCGCCGTCCTCGTCGCACGGCTGCCCGATCCGACCAGGACGCCGGGGAATCTTTCCGTCCGATCGTTCCTGCGGGACTTTCACCTGGGCGCGGCGCCGCTCCTCCGCCAGGTGTGGCCACTGGTGGCAGGTGTCGCGGGCGGAGCGCTGGTCGCCTATCTCCTCGACCGGCACTATGGGGCCGACTCGAAGCTCGATGTCGCGGCGTTCAGCGCGATGGTAGGAATCGGGCTCGCGTCCACCATCTGGCGTTGGGTGAGAAGAACTCCCGCCGAAGAGGTGGAGCTGTCGGGCATCGGCACCAGCATCAGCGGCGCCTTCGACGACCTCATTCGGGCGGGGAAGACGGTGCTCCGCACCCCTTCGCTCACGTACATTTTCGGGGCGGGGGCGATGATCTCGTTTGGCATCAACGGGATCGTGGGATGGGGGCCGACCTTCGTGTCGCGCGAGCTCCAGCTCACGGCGGCCGAGGCGGCCGCGCTGCTCGGCAAGTGGGGATTGATCGCGGGGACGGCGGGGACGCTCTTCGGCGGCTTCCTGTCCGACTGGCTCAGGCGCCGGTATGAGACCGCGCGAGTCATCACCGTGGCGGCCGGCCTCCTCCTCGGTGGCCCCCTTGCCTTCTGGCTGCTCCTGATCCGCGATCCGGTGCTCTTTCAGGCGGTGTTCTTCGTCGCCTTCTTCTGCCTCTCGTGGTACAACGGTCCCATCACCGCGGCGATCTTCGACGTGGTTCCACCGAGAATCAGCGCAACCGTGATGGGTGCATACCTGCTCTTCATACATCTCGCCGGCGACGCGATCGCGCTCCCCCTTGTCGGCACGCTCTCCGATCGGTTCGGGCTTGCCCGCGCCATCCTGCTCTTGCCGTGTGTCGTGATGGTGGGCGGTGTGGTGGTCCTCGGCGCCCTGGCCACAATCGGCCGGGACATGCGAAAGGTGCAGCCGGCCACCTAGCGCGTCGGCCCCGGTAGCGAGCGATTGTACATCCACACCGCTCTGATCTCGTCATCGGTCATGTGGCCCGAGCGGGGCCATGGCATCTTCGTCGGATCGATCGGGGTACCGTCGGGTCGCTGGCCCGCGCGCAGGGCACGGAAGAAATCTTCCTCCTTCCAGTTCGCCAGCCGCCCACGGGTAATGTCGGGCACGTCCGGAGCGCCCGTTCCGTCGAGTCCGGCGCCGTGACAGCTCCGGCACCCGCCGATGGTCGCCAGGTATTCGCCGTACTCGATGCTCACCCCCTCCGGCAAATCCCGGCGCGACGCTTTGTGATCGATGAGCGCGGCGGGAAGGAGGGGGAATCCGCCCTTGAGGTAGAGCGCCCGGGCGATGGGGCCGACCTCCGGTGCCGGCCACTCGTGGTCCACAGCGGGGATAGTGCGGAGATACCCGACGAGCGCGGACAGGTCGGCGTCGGTCAGCATGGTGAACGCCTCCGACGGCATGAAGATCAGCTGGCGCCCGCCGGGGGCGACACCATGACGGAGGGCGCGCTCCCAATCGGCGTCGGTAAAATCTTTCGTGCCACCCCGCCCCGATGTCAGGTTCGTGGCCGTGAGTCGCCCGAACATCGGACTGTCGGACAGCGGTTTCCCACCATAGTCGTCGCCGTGGCACTCCTGGCACTTGACTACCGCTTCGACGAGATGGCGGCCGCGCGCCAGCGACGCCGGATCGTTGGCGGCTCGGACCGGGGAATCATCGAAGTGGTAGACGCGATTGATGTGGCGGGAAGAAACGACGTACAGCAGGGCAACCGCGACGACGATGAGGCTTGCGAGGGCACCAACGCCGTAAGCGATCCACCTGAGCCAGGGGGGCAAGGGTTACTCCTTTCGATGTTTATCGCGCGCTGCGGTACATCAACTCCATCAGCTCCTCGTACATCGATTCGGCCTGGGCAGGATCGCCTGAGCGGATCGCGGTCGTGGCGCAATGCTTGAGATGGTTGTGGAGAAGCTCCCTCCCCACGCCGCGCAACGCTTCCTGCACCGAGGAAATCTGCATCAGGACATCGGCACAGTAACGCTCGTCCTCGACCATCTTCTGGAGCCCGCGCACCTGTCCCTCGATCCGCCGGAGACGGGTCAGGGCGGCGTGTTTGGTCTCCGGATCCACGCCGACGGCATGGGCGCCGTCCCCCGGCCGTGCCGCACAGCCGCAGGAGGCGTTGGTGTCGGTCGTCATGCAAGCCTTCCGGGCAACTTGAACGTTCGCAATCTCAGGCTGTTGAACACTACTGTCACCGAGCTGATCGCCATCGCTGCCGCGGCCATGGCGGGAGTAAGTGTGAGACCGAATACCGGATACAGGACGCCCGCGGCGATCGGGATGCCGATGACGTTGTAGACGAACGCCCAGAAGAGATTCTGCCGGATGACGCGCATCGTCCGGCGGGCCAGCGCAATCGCCGTGACGACGCCGGATGGGTCGCCACGCATGAGAGTGATGGCGCCGGACTCCATCGCCACGTCGGTTCCGGTGCCCATGGCAACCCCGACGTCGGCCTGGGCAAGCGCCGGCGCATCGTTCAGTCCATCGCCGACCATGGCGACGACGTTTCCCCCATGCTGCAGGCGACGTATCTCCTCGAGCTTCCGTTCCGGCAGGACCTCGGCGATCACGGCAGTCACTCCGACCTGACGGGCGACGCTCTCGGCGGTACGGCGGTCATCGCCCGTGAGCATCACCGTCTCGATTCCCATCCGTCCGAGTCTCGCCACTGCGTCCCGGCTCTGTGGCTTGATCGGGTCGGCCACGGCGATGAATCCGGCAAGCTTTCCGTCCACCGCCAGGTACACCGGCGTGCAGCCATCCGCCGTGGCGGCGTCGGCCGCCGGCGCCAGTGGCTCGGGGTCGACGCGCAGGTCGCGCATGAGAGCGAGGTTCCCCACGCCGACTCTCGAGCCCTCGACAATGGCGAGCACTCCCTTTCCCGTCTGGCTCCTGAAGGCCTGAGCCGCCGGGAGCGGGAGACCCCGGATGTCCGCCGCCGCCACGATCGCATCGGCCAGCGGATGCTCGCTCAGCCGCTCCACCGCCGCGGCGAGAGACAGAACGCGGGCTTCGTCGAGCGCGGCCCCTGGGGCGAGGATGACCGAGACCACCGCCGGATGCCCTTCCGTGAGCGTGCCGGTCTTGTCGAAGACGACGACATCCACCGACTCGCTCCGCTCGAGCGCCTCGCCTCCCTTGATGAGCATCCCGAGCTCCGCTCCCCGACCGGTAGAGACCATGACCGCGGTGGGCACGGCCAGTCCCATGGCGCATGGGCAGGCAATGATGAGGACGGTCACCGCGGCTACGAGTGCGTGCAGATACGCCGGCGCCGGCCCGAGATCGAACCAGACGACGAACGTGAGAATGGCGATCGAGATGACCACCGGGACGAAGACCGCCGAGACACGGTCGGCGAGGCGCTGGATCGGCGCCTTCGAGCCCTGGGCCTGTTGTACCATGCGGATGATCCGCGAAAGCACGGTGTCGGGGCCGACGCGATCCACCCGGATCCGGAGTGCGCCATTCCGATTGAGGGTGGCGCCGACGACACGGGCGCCGGGCGCCTTCACGACCGGCACCGGCTCGCCGGTGAGCATGGACTCGTCCACG
>JBOHSC010000153.1:0-3484 GCA_050733115.1 Gemmatimonadales bacterium | reverse complement strand
AAGCAGACCAACCGGAACCTGATCCTCTCCGATCACGCCCGGGTCGACACCAAGCCGCAGCTCGAGATCTTCGCCGACGACGTGAAGTGCACCCACGGCGCCACCGTCGGCAAGCTGGACGACGTTGCCCGCTTCTACGCCCGGAGCCGCGGGCTCTCCGCGGACGCCGCCGAGCGGCTTCTCACCTATGCCTTCGCCGCCGAGGTGATCGAGGAGGTCGCCCTCGAGCCGGTGCGCCTGGAGCTCGAGCGCCTCGTCCTCGAGCGACTCGGCGGGGTCTGAGCCGCCGATGACCGCGGCCACCACCACCGCGCCCCGTTCGCAATCCCCCGTGCCCCTCGACGTCGGGCGTCTTCGGGAGGATTTCCCGATTCTGTCGCAGCGGATCAGGGGCAAGCCGCTGGTCTACCTCGACAACGCAGCGACGACGCACAAGCCGCAGTCGGTCATCGACGCGGTCACCCGGTTTTACTCCGCCGAAAACGCCAACATCCATCGCGGCGTTCACTATCTGAGCGAGCAGGCAACGATGGCGTACGAGGAGGTCCGCGAGCGGGTGGCGCGCTTCCTCAACGCCCCTTCCTCGCGGCAGATCATCTTCACACGGGGCACGACTGAGGCCATCAACCTGGTGGCGCAGAGCTTCGGCCGGAATGCGCTCCGACCGGGCGACGAGGTGCTCATCACCGGGATGGAGCATCACTCGAACATCGTTCCCTGGCAGCTCGTCGCCGAAGCCACCGGGGCCACGGTCAAGGCGGTCCCGATTACCGATGCCGGCGAGCTCGACCTCGACGCCTTCGACCGCCTCCTCTCCGACCGGACCCGGATCGTCGCGCTCGTTCATCTCTCCAACGCCCTCGGCACCATCAACCCGGTGCGCGATCTGGTGGCTCGTGCTCATGCGCGCGGCGTGCCGGTGCTGGTCGACGGGGCGCAGAGTGCCTCGCACCTTGGTGTGGACGTACAGAAGATCGATTGCGACTTCTTCGCCTGCTCGGGGCACAAGATCTATGGCCCGACCGGCGTCGGGGTGCTGTACGGCCGCGCGGAGCTCCTCGAGCGGATGCCCCCGTGGCAGGGCGGCGGTGACATGATCTCGAGCGTCACTCTCGAGCGCTCCACTTGGGCAGCGGTGCCGGCAAAATTCGAGGCCGGAACGCCGATGATCGCCCAGGTGATGGGACTGGGCGCGGCGCTCGCATACGTGGAGAGCGTCGGTCTTCCGGCAATTGCCGCCTGGGAGGAGGAGCTGCTCGCGCTCGCCACTGCCAGGGTGAGCGAGGTTCCGGGCATCCGGATCGTCGGCACTGCCCGAGAGAAGGCCTCGGTACTCTCGTTCGTCGTTGAGGGAGTCCACCCGCACGATGTGGGCGCCGTCCTGGACGACGATGGCATCGCGATCCGCGCCGGGCACCATTGCGCGCAGCCGGTGATGCACCGCTTCGGGATACCGGCCACCGCGCGGGCCTCATTCGCCTTTTATAACACCCCGGCGGAAATCGACGCCCTGGCGCAGGGGCTCAAGCGGGTGCGCGAGGTCTTCGCCTGATGGGAAGCCTGCGCGAGCTGTACCAGAGCGTCATCCTCGAGCACAACCGCTCGCCAAGGAACTACCGGGCCATGGACGACACCACCCTGACGGCGCAGGGCAACAACCCCCTCTGCGGCGACCAGGTGACGGTCTGGCTGCGGGTGGAGGACGATGTCATTCGGGAGGCGACGTTCCAGGGTTCGGGGTGCGCCATCTCGAGGGCATCGGCGTCGCTCATGACCGGGGCGGTGACTGGGAAGACCCGTGCGGAGGCGGAGGAGCTGTTCGGGCGGTTTCAGGGCCTGGTCACGGGAAAGCTCGATCAGAATGAGGCGGAAACTTTGGGAAAGCTTGCCGTGTTCTCCGGAGTGTCGGAGTTCCCGATCCGGATCAAGTGTGCCAGTCTCTCGTGGCACGCGATGAAGGAAGCGCTGAACGGCAGTGAACCACCTCAAACGAATCCTGGAGCAAACTGACATGCCTTACAATCCCGCTCTCGTCGCTCCAATGCGTCAGGAGATGACCAGCATGGGTGCCACCGAGCTCACTAACACCGCGGAGGTGGATGCCGCGCTGGGAGACCCGCGGGGAACGACGCTGGTCTTCATCAACTCGGTGTGCGGATGCGCCGCCGGCAATGCTCGCCCCGCGCTACGCCTGGCGCTTGAGCACTCTCTCAAGCCGCAGCAGGTCGTTACCGTCTTTGCGGGACAGGACCTCGAGGCGACGTTGCGGGCCCGGCAGTACTTCGCCGACTATCAGCCGAGCAGCCCGTCGATGGCCCTGATTCGCGATGGCGAGGTCGTGCACTTCGTGCACCGCCACCAGATCGAGGGCAAACCGCCTCAGGTCGTCGCCGCCAATCTCACCGCCGCCTTCGACCGCTACTGCGGCGCCACGGTCTGATGCATCAGTCATCGGGGCACGTTTTTCATCCGGGTCACCAGGAGCTGCACGGCGTCACTGTCGTGCTCGAGACGAAGGGCTCGCTCACGTATGTCGGCCGCTTCGACAACCAGGATGAGCTGGGGGTGCACCTGCACGATGTGGGAGTTCACGATCCCTCGGCGTCGGAGCAGTCGCTGGAGGAATTTCTGCAGCGTAGCGCCAAGTTCGGAATTCGAGCCGAGCACAAGCATCTGCTCGTACCCGGTGGCGAGGTGGCGAGAATCAGGCGATTTGTCGAGGTATCCGAATCGGAGTGATCAGGCGGGCCACACCTGGTCGTCGTACTCATCGGTCAGGGTGATGGCATCTACGGGGCAGGCGCGGGCGGCGTCGAGTATCGTTTCATCTCCGGCGCCTTCGGGATCGACCACGACACAGACGTTGTCGTCGCCCAATCGGAACACCTCGGGCGCGATCCCGGCGCAGTCGGCGTAGCCGATGCACATTCTGCGATCGATCTTGATCTTGTAGGGCATGGGCGCAGGATGTCTGTGCGAAGGCGCTAAGATAGGATCGCTGGTCCGAACGTGCCAGAGGGGAATTCCGCACCCTCACCGGCTTAGATTCCCCCCATGTCCGACCGCTACGACGTCATCGTCATTGGTGCTGGACACGCCGGCGCCGAGGCGGCCACCCTCGCCGCCAGGGCCGGCGCACGCACGCTGCTCCTGACGCAAAATCTCGAAACCATCGGACAGATGTCGTGCAACCCCGCGATTGGAGGTATCGCGAAGGGAACCGTCGTACGCGAGGTCGATGCGCTTGGCGGAATCATGGGTCGCGCCACCGATCTGGCCCGCATACAGTTTCGCATGCTCAACCGGTCGAAGGGGCCGGCGGTGCGATCGCCGCGTGCGCAATGTGATCGTGGGTTGTATCGCCGGGCGGTTCGCGGACTTCTCGAGCGCCAGCCTCGACTCGAGTTCGCCCAAGGTACGGCCTCGGCGTGGTCATCGCCCTGACCGACCTGAACGGCCAGTTCGTCATGGGCGAGTTCGGGCT
>JBOHSC010000152.1:0-1589 GCA_050733115.1 Gemmatimonadales bacterium | reverse complement strand
CGCTCGCCCCGTTCGGCCAGCGGGTACACCACCACTTTATTCCGGTCGAGACTTCCCGTCCTCGATCCCGCGACCGCCCAGCTCCCGAAGACTGCCGCGAGGACGATACCGGCCGCCAAGAGGGGCTTCGCTGCGCGACGCCAGAGCGGGAGGCTGTAGGCGCCCGTGGCGAGCGCTTCGGCGAAGGCGGCGGCGGTTCCGAAGCGGTCGGCCGGGACCTTGGCCAGCGCCGTATTGATCGCATGCTCGAGCGAGGGCGACACCGTGGGGCGCACGGTCCGAACGCTGGGTGGCGGGTCCATCGCATGCCGCGCGTGAAGCGACTGGGCGCTCGAGGCGCTGAATGGCGGCGTGCCCGCGAGCATCTCGAACACCACGCACCCGAGGCTGTAGATGTCGCTTCGGCGGTCGAGCGGGCCGCCCGCCGACTGCTCCGGACTCATGTAGGCCGGAGTCCCCAGCACGATCCCCGACTCGGTCAGCTTCTCCGCGGTCGCCACATCGACGGCTCGCGCCAGGCCGAAGTCCGCGAGAATGGCTCGACGGTCGGCGAGCAGGATGTTGCTGGGTTTGATGTCGCGGTGGACGATGCCCTGGTCGTGTGCGGTCTCGAGGGCGTAGGCAATCTGGCGGGTGATCTCCAGCGCGTCGGCGATCGGAAGCTGTGGTTCCCGCCTCAACCGCTGGGCCAGCGATCCCCCGTCGACGTACGGCGTGACGTAAAACGAAACGCCGTCCTCGGTACAACCCGAATCGAGCACGGGGAGGATGTTGGGATGCTTGAGATTGGAGGTGATCCGGATTTCGCGAGCGAAGCGCTCGGGTCCCAGGATTGGCACCAGCTCCGGCCGCAGCACCTTCAGGGCGACTCGGGAGTCATCCCTGAGATCGCGGGCAAGGTAGACCGTGGCCATCCCGCCGGAGCCGAGTACCTGCTCAAGGCTGTAGCGGTCCTGCAGTCGCGGAACAAGGCCGGACGGCGCGGCAGCCACTGGGCGATCGCTTGTAAGGAATACTTCTAATCTGTTGCGCCCGCATACGGCCCGCCAGACCGCCACCGGTTCCGTCCCTTTGCGTTACGGCCTCGCGAGGCCAACTGGCGGTGATGCGGGAGACGCTGGAGGCGCCCTAGCCAGCCCGGTCCCTCCCCGCCATTTTCATGCACCCTCACCGAAGCGACCAATGCCAGAGCTTCTCGGCAGGCTTCAATCCGCCCTGGAGGACCGCTACCGGCTCGATCGAGAGATCGGCGCCGGCGGCATGGCCACGGTCTATCTGGCCCAGGACCTCCGCCACAGCCGCGCGGTCGCGCTCAAGGTGCTCCGGCCCGAGCTGGCCGCCGTGATCGGCGCCGAGCGCTTCCTGGCCGAGATCAAGCTCACCGCCAACCTCCAGCATCCGCACATTCTTCCCTTGTTCGACTCGGGGGAGGCGGACTCCTACCTCTTCTACGTGATGCCCTTCGTCGAGGGCGAGACCCTGCGCGACCGGCTCAACCGGGAGAAGCAGCTTCCGGTGGGCGATGCCGTGCGGATCGCCACCGAGGTGGCTTCGGCGCTCGACTACGCCCACCGGCACGGCGTGGTGCA
>JBOHSC010000151.1:0-1573 GCA_050733115.1 Gemmatimonadales bacterium | reverse complement strand
GCTACCTCTCGCCCTACTTCGTCACCGATCCGGAGAAGATGGAGTCGGTCCTCGACGATCCCTACATCCTCATCCACGACAAGAAGATCTCGGCGATGAAGGAGCTGCTCCCGGTCCTCGAGAAGGTCGCGCAGAGCGGCCGTCCGCTCCTCATCATCGCAGAAGACGTCGAGGGCGAGGCGCTGGCCACGCTGGTCGTCAACAAGCTGCGCGGCACGCTCAAGGTGGCCGCGGTCAAGGCGCCGGGCTTCGGCGATCGCCGGAAGGAAATGCTCCGTGACATCGCGGTGCTCACCGGCGGGCAGGTCATCTCCGAGGAAGTCGGCTTCAAGCTCGAGAACGCCACGCTCAGCGATCTCGGCCGCTCCAAGCGGACCGTCACCGACAAGGACAACACCACGCTGGTCGACGGCAAGGGCAAGGAAGGCGATATCCAGGGGCGCATCAACGAGATCAAGGCCGCCGTCGAGAAGTCGACGAGCGACTACGATCGCGAGAAGCTGCAGGAGCGGCTGGCCAAGCTCTCAGGCGGCGTCGCGGTGATCAACGTCGGCGCGGCCACCGAAACCGAAATGAAGGAAAAGAAGGCTCGTGTCGAGGACGCGCTGCACGCCACCCGTGCGGCCGTGGAAGAGGGCATCGTCCCGGGAGGCGGCGTTGCGCTGCTCCGTGCGCAGAGCGCGCTCGAGAAGATCCGCGGCACCGAGGACGAGAAGATCGGCGTCGACATCGTCCGCCGCGCGCTCGAGGAGCCCATCCGGGCCATCGCCCAGAACGCGGGCGCCGAAGGCTCCATCGTCGTGGCCAAGGTCAAGGAGTCCAAGGACAAGAACTTCGGCTACAATGCCGCCACCGACACCTACGAAGACCTGGTCAAGGCCGGCGTCATCGACCCGACCAAGGTCACCCGGACGGCGCTCCAGAACGCCGCGTCGATCGCCGGGCTGCTCCTCACCACCGAGTGCGTGGTGGTGGAAAAGAAGGAAGACAAGCCGGCACCGTCGGGTCCTCCGGGCGGTGGCATGGGCGGGATGTACTAGAGATCGGAAGCCCGATCTTGCAGGTTGAAGCGCCCCGGCCCCGGCCGGGGCGCTTCTGTTGTAGCCTGCCTGCAGGGTTCGATCTTGGCGATCTGGCGGGAGCCCCAGCTCCGCCGTAGGTTCACCGTGCCCCGCTTCACCCGTGATGCCCCAGGATTCCGCTCCCCCGGACCGCTTGCCAGGGAGACGCATTGCAGCGCCCGCTGCCCGCTCTCAGGGCAGTCCCCGGTGTGCTGGCCGCCCGGGACCGAGTCCGGCGCAACTCTGAAGGTGATTCGCGACTAGGCGGTCGCTTGACAACCTCTCGGGCCGGCGGGATGATAGGACGTGACACTCTCACAATCATGACTCCCCTGAGGCATTCCTCGTAGCCGGGGCTCAGGGCCAGAGAGATTGGCGTCTCTGCTCCATCCGGAGCTCACCTGAGACGTCGGCTCCCCGGCTGCGTTGTTCAGCGGATAGAGACCCTGGGCGACGACGCGCCCGTCACAGGGTGAGGGCTTCCGAATCCCACCGACAGTGAGGTCGTGATG
>JBOHSC010000150.1:0-11100 GCA_050733115.1 Gemmatimonadales bacterium | reverse complement strand
CGAGGGATGCGCCGCCATCCTCTGGAAGGACGCGAGCCAGCGCGAGCGCGCCGCCGAAGCGCTCAAGATCACCGCCGAAGACCTCCTCCGGCTCAAGCTGATCGATGAGATCGTGAAGGAACCGGTTGGCGGCGCCCACGTCGACCCCGACGCCACCGGGGAGTCGCTCCGCGAAGCGTTGATCCGCCACGTCACCGAGCTGCGCAAGCTCCGCCCTGAAAAGCTGGTTCGCCGCCGGGCCGAGAAATACGGTGCGATGGGCGTCTATTCGGAGGCATGAGTGGGTCAGACCGTCGAAGTGCGGTTCAAGGGAACCCGGAAGAGCTACTTCATCTGGGCAGACGAATCGGCACCGCTCCGCATCGGCGACATGGTGGTGGTGGAGGTCGAGCGGGGGCGCGATGTCGGACGGGTCAACGCCGCCGGGAGTACCGCCGAGAAGAAATGCAGCAGTGCCTGCTCCGGGTGTGCCGTGGGCGAAGACCCGTCGGAGGCCAGCGCTCCCAAGCCCGTGACCCGCCGCGCCACCCCTGAAGATCTCCGTTCCCACAACGAGAGCCGGGTCCTCGAGGAAGAGGCAAGACGGAAGGTGATTCAGCGGGTCCACACCCACGAGCTCGCCATGAAGGTGAGCGACACCGAGTGGCAGTGGGACCGCAACAAGCTCACCATCTACTTCACCGCCGAAAAGCGGGTGGACTTTCGGGCTCTCGTGCGCGACCTGGCGTCACTCTTCCGCACCCGCATCGAGCTCAGGCAGATCGGGGTCCGCGACGAGGCGGCCCGGCTGTCGGGCGTCGGCCGCTGCGGACGGGAGTACTGCTGCTCCTCCTGGCTGACGGAGCTCTCCCCGGTCAATCTCGGCCTCGCCAAGGACCAGCATCTGTCGCTCAATCCCACCCAGATCTCGGGCGGCTGCGGCCGGCTGCTCTGCTGCCTCAAGTACGAGCACGAGTTCTACGTCGAGGCGCGGCGGCGCTTCCCCAAGGAGGGGAAGACAGTCGCCACGGCGGTGGGCCCCGAGAAGGTGGTGGCGGTGGATATCTTCCGCGAGCGCGTCTTCCTCCGGAGCGAGGAACACGGCTCCCGCATCATTCCACTGGTCCAGCTCCGCGAGGAGGTCGAGCGTTTGGGCGAGGTGCTGCCCACCAGCGACTCATGGGCAGGCACCGCCGCACCGCCTGCACCCGTCCCCGACGATTCCGGCGAAGCCGAGGGCGGTGATGCCCATCCGCGGCGCCGGCGGCGCCGGCGCCACCGCGGCAACGGTGGGTGACCGGACGCGATTAACTTTCCCGCATGGCAAAGTTCTACCTCACCACCGCAATCGACTATTCCAACGGCGACCCCCATCTCGGCCATGCGCTCGAGAAGGTGGGAGCCGACTGCATCGCCCGATACCGCCGGCTCCGCGGCGACCAGGTCCATTTTCTCATGGGTATGGACGAGCATTCGCAGGCCGTGCTGCAGGCCGCCGAGCTGAACGGGCTCGAGCCACAAGCCTGGGTGGACCGGATGGCGGAACGCTTCGAGAGCTTCTGGCGGCGGCTCGAGTGCAGTCACGATGACTGGATCCGCACCACCGAGCCCAGGCACCGCCGCACGGTGACGGCGCTGCTCGACGCCATCGCACGCCGGAACCCCGACGACCTTTTCGTCGGCGAGTACGAGGGGCTCTACTGCGTCGGCTGCGAGGAGTTCAAGCAGCCTTCCCAGATCGTGAACGGGCACTGCATCGAGCACCCGTCGCTCGAGCTGATCCCCACCAGGGAGCGCAACCACTTCTTTCGGCTGAGCCGCTATCGCGACCAGCTCGTCGAGCTCATCCGCTCGGGCCAGTTCCGCGTCGAGCCGGCCATCCGGCGCAACGAGGTCGTCCGACTCCTGGAGGACGGGCTTCAGGACATCTCGGTGTCCCGCCAGCGGCTCTCCTGGGGCATTCCCTTCCCCGGCGACCCCGACCAGACCGTCTACGTCTGGTTCGACGCGCTGATCAACTACCTCTCGGCGACCGGGTACCCGGCCAAGGGGTACGCTCGCCTCTGGCCCGCCGACCTCCATGTCGTCGGCAAGGGAATCACGCGGTTCCACTGCATCATCTGGCCGGCCATGCTGCTGAGCGCCGGTGTGGCGCTGCCGTGCGAAGTGTGGGCCCACGGGTACGTGCAGTGGGAAGGGACCAAGATGTCGAAAACGGCGGGGACCGCGGTGAGCCTCGGCGACGCCATCGACCGCCATGGCCCCGACGCACTGCGCTACTTCCTGCTCCGGGAGGTCGGCTTCGAGGCCGACGGCAACTTCACCTGGGACCGGTTCGACGAGCGCTACACCGCCGACCTGGCCGACGGGTTCGGCAATCTGGCTTCGCGCTCGCTCGCGATGATCGGGAAGTACCGCGACGGCGTCGTGCCCGCCTCCCCGGGCCCCACCTCCTTGGACGAGGCGGGGAGGAGCGCCGCGGATCGCTACGGGCAAGCCATGGATCGGTTCGATCTCAGGGGGGGCGCGGAGGTGGCGTGGGAGCTGGTCTCCACCGCCAATCTGTACATCCAGCAAACAGCCCCGTGGGCACTGGCCAAGCAGGGGAAGGAGGCGGAGCTCGATACCGTTCTCGCCACGCTGGCGCGCACGCTCTACCGGCTATCGGTGCTGGCGGGCCCATTTCTGCCGGGCAAGGCGCAGCAGCTCTGGGAGTCACTCGGACAGGATGGGCGGGCGAGCGCGGCACGCTGGGAGTCGCTGGAGGCGCCCCTGATGGCAGCGGCCGCGGTGACCAAATCCGGGATCCTCTTCCCCAAGCCCCCAATCGTATAGAAGTTAGACTGTCAAGAGTCAAAACTATTTGACAGTCAAAGACTTATCCGCTCCCATCCACTCTTGACAGACTTTCCTGAAAAAGCGACCTTCTTGAAGCTTTGGCGAGGTCGCGTGACTCCCATCACGCCCTGCCGCTGGCTTCGCGCTGATATTGTCTTCCGGCAGTTCGATCACAGATCGCGAACGTTCGAAAGGTGACCGCGCATGGGTAGACGCCGCTGGACCGTTGTGTTCGTTCCGCATGGGGCGGAGCCTTCCAGGATCTGGGAAGTCTCCTACGGCATGCTGAAGCTCGCGGCGGGTGGCGTTGCTCTCGGACTCGCAATCGCCCTGCTGGTGGGTTACATGACTGTGTCGCGCACCGCCGACCTGTCACGCACGGCGCGGATGGCGCAGGAGAACGCCCGGCTGGTACACGAGCTCAACGAAATGCACGGCCGCCTTGTCAACCTCGCCGATACCATCAGCCGCATCTCCCAGCGCGACGCCCGCATCAGAGTGCTGGCCAATCTCGACCCGATCGATCCCCAGGTGCAGGCCGCCGGGATCGGTGGACCGACCCTGGTGCCGCGGCCGATCATGCCGGAAGATGGACCGTCGGTCCGGAAGGCTCAGGAAATCCGGGTCGATCTGAATGGGCTCATCAGGCGGGCCAATCTACTTTCCTCGTCGTTCGAGGAGGCCGCCGACAGCCTCGCCAGCAACTCCAAGCGTCTTGCCGCCACTCCCTCGATCATGCCCACTCAGGGCTGGCTCACCAGCGCATTCTCTTCGATGCGCGAGCACCCCATCCTCCACATCGCCCGGCCCCACGAGGGCATCGACGTCACCGCTCCGATGGGCAGCCCCATCGAAGCGCCGGCGGCAGGTATCGTGATCGATGCGGGATGGGAAACCGGCTACGGCAATACCGTCACCATCGACCATGGCTACGGCATCGTCACCAAGTTCGCCCATGCGTCGAAGCTGCTGGTCAAGAAGGGACAGCGCGTGTCACGGGGGCAGCGGATCGCGCTCGTCGGCAACACCGGTCTGGCCACCGGCCCGCACCTGCACTATGAGGTGCACGTGAACGGCCGTCCGGTGGACCCGCTCAAGTACGTGCTGCCGGATCATGTGGTGACGGACTAGCCTAGAACTGCACCTTCGGCGCTTCGGTCGATCCCGGCGCCGCCTCGAAATAGTCCCTCGACTTGCCCAACCCGAACACCTTTGCCGTCAAATTGTACGGGAACCGCCGGATGAAGGCATTGAACTCGCCGACCGAGGTGTTGTAGTCCTGGCGGGCGACGCTGATCCGGTTCTCGGTTCCCTCGAGCTGGTCCTGGAGCTGGCGGAAGTTCTCGCTCGACCGCAGCTCGGGGTAGTTCTCCGAGATGGCGAGCAGCCGCCCGAGACCCTGGCTCAGCGCGGTGTTCGCGGCCGACATGTCGGCCACATTGCCCGATTGCACGGCGCCGGAGAGTTTGGCCCGCGCGTTGGCGATAGAGATGAAGACGGTGTCTTCCTGCTTGGTGACTCCCTTGACGGTGTTGACCAGGTTCGGGATCAGGTCGGCTCGCCGCTGGAGCTGGGTCTGGATCTGGCCCTGGGCCTGGTTCACTTTCTCGTCCATCGTCTGGATCTTGTTGTAGCCGCACCCCGCCGTCAGCAGCGTCAGCGCAGTGAGAGAGAGAACCACCGTCGAGGAACGCTTCATCGCTCGTCTCCGATCTTGAGTTGATCCACGAATCCCGCCGCGCGAGTCACCGCGTCGAGATATGCTTCGAATTCGGCGGTGCTGCACCGCCACCCCGGCTGGCCACGGTGGCGGATTACGGCCAGCAGCTCCTCGCCCTCGATGCCGATCATCGCCGCCGCGGCCATGGCCACCTGAAGCGAATCCGAGGGTACCGGCCGGTCGAGCAGGGTGAGGAGGCCGCGCAGGATCACCAGCACCGTCGACGCGCTCTTCCCTGCGAGATCGCCCAGCGCCGCTTCGTCCGACGAGCGGACCGCATACCCCTGCCGGAGCCGTAGCAGCTTGCCGCGCAGCTCGCGCTCCACCGCGGAGCGGAGGTCGGGGGGAGCCACCCGAAGCGCCGAGATCGGGTCGGGCCCCCGGAGCACTGTGTGCGCGTGGCGCATGTCGGTGATCTCGAGCGGGAAGACGTCGGTGGCTCTCGCCCATTCCGCCCGGGAGATCAACAACGGCGCGTCGGTCGTCGCCGTGCGCCACTCGGCGAACCCGCGGCCGACCTTCCGGAGTACGTCGGGCGTCAGCGACTCGGACACCACCAGCAGGTTGATGTCCGACCATCCGGGCACGTAGTCGCCCCGCGCGGCGGAGCCGTACAGCACCGCGCTGTACCCCGGAGGCAATGCCCCGTCGGCCATTGCCAGAAAGGAATCGACGACCCGCTCGACTGCCTGATGCACGATCAGAAGCTCCTTCCGCCGCCGCCGCCGCTGGCCCCACCGCCACCACCGAACCCACCGAACCCACCACCGCCGAACCCGCCACCGCCACCGAATCCGCCGAATCCGCCGCCCCCGATCCAGGGTCCGGCACCCCAATATACTCCTCGCCGGCGGCGTCCCCCACCGCGGTTCGCGAGCATCACGAAGGCGATGAAGATGAGCAACGGCAGGAGCGAAATGAGTCGCGAGCCGGGTGAGTTGACCGGGCGAACTGGTCTCGCGCCCGCGAGGATGGAATCGTTGACGCCGAACGCGCGCGCGATGGTTCCGGCCAGCGACTCGACCCCGGTTTGCAGCGCGGGCCCGTATTCGCCCTGCCGGAGCTGGGGGAGCATGAGATCGCTCACCCGGCCCGCCTCCGCGTCGGTGATGACCCCTTCGAGTCCCTGGCCCACGGCGACGTACACCTTCCCGGAGTTCGGTACATCCTGCCGCTTGGGCACGAGGAGGAGGGCCAGCCCGGCGTTGCGGCGGGCATCGCCGATGTCGGCCTTGGCGCCGATGCCCCAGCGGCGGATGATGGCGACGCCGACCTCGTTGGGGGAGTAGTCGCCGATGGTGGGAAGCGTCACGACCGCGACTTCGGTGCCGGTGGCGGTCCTGAGACGCGCGAGAAGATCTTCCATGGCGGCGGACGAGCCGCGGTCGACAACCGAGGCGAAATCGTTGACATGCCCCACCGGCTGTGCCGGGAAGAGTGAGTCAATGCCCGGATTCTGCGCCGAGACCGCGACCGCCATGAGTTGTAGCACCGCCGCGAGGGCGATACCTTTGGCACGTGTTCCGCTCACTTGCTCTCCTGATACCGTCCCGCCTGCGCCGCCGCCACCCGTCTACGCCGATTCTGCGAGCCTGGATCGGCGCCGCCCTGGCGCTGGCGACGCTCGGGTGTGAGCGTCCTCGCGACGTGGCGGTACGGGTGTCCATTCCCGGGCCCGATTCGGTCGAGACACCCGTTACCGGAATCGGGCTCGTTGCCCTGCCTTACGATCGCGACAGCCTGCTCAAGAGCCTCGACGCGAGGGCAAAGTCTCCGCGTCCCGATACGCAGACGCTGGACAGTCTCTTCGCCGAGTTCCGTGGGCCGTTCATCGGCTACTCCGGCGCCACCTTCCGCCTCGGCAAGCTCCGCGATTCGCTCGCCATGGTGCAGGGCGATCTCGATTCTCTCGGCCGCGATACTCCGCAGTACAGCGTCCGCTATGCTCAATTCGGACGGCTCTCCGATTCCCTCAAGGCCGCCGAGGCCCGGACGCAATCCGCGCGAGCCACCCTGAACAAGGCAAGATCGGTTTTCGTCACCCGAAGCGAGAGCCTCCGCGCCGGAGTTCGGCAGTGGGAAGATAGCACCTATCGGGGATACGACAGCATCGTCCGGGGTCTCTCGCGCGGGCGCGAAGCGGTCACCGATACCACTGGCCCCGACGGATGGGCGCACCTGCGGCTCAACCCGGGGCGGTGGTGGATTTATGCCCGGTCGTGGGATGCCACCGACCCCAACGCGGAGTGGTACTGGAACGTGCCGGCCACGGAGGACACGCTTCTTCTATCCAGTCGTACCGGCCGCCGCCAGCCACGGTATTGAGGAAGCATGATTGGTAGATCCCTCACTGCGCTCGGGATGACATTCGCAGCCGCCGTTGTCGCCACGACCCTCGCTGCTCAGGCCACCGCCGCCGCTCCGCTCACCGGCCGCTCGAAGGGCACGGCCACCGCACCGGTGACGGTCTACGAGATGTCGGACTTCCAGTGCCCCTACTGCCGCAACTTCGCCGTCGAGACCTTCCCCATCATCGACTCGCTCTACATCGCCAGCGGGAAAGTCCGCTGGGTGTTCATCAACTTCCCCCTCACCTCGCTGCACCCGAACGCGGTCCCGGCCGCGGGGATCGCGCTCTGTGCCGCCAAGCTCGGCGCCTTCTGGCCGGTGCACGATCTGCTCTACCGGCACCAGTCGGCCTGGAGTGAGCTGAAGGAGCCCGCCGATTTTCTCCTCTCGCTCGCCGACTCGGCCAAGATTTCCCGGACCGCCCTGACGGAGTGCGTCAAGTCGCCGGCCACGACCGAAGAGGTCCGGGCCGACGCCGAGGGGGCCAGCCGGGCCGGTGCGGCCAGCACCCCGACGTTCTACATCGAGGGAGGGCTGCTGGTCGGCGCCCAGCCGCTCGACATCTTCCGGCACGTGCTCGACTCCATTTACGCGCAGAAGCGGGGAACCACGGCGGGAGCGGCGAAGTAGGGAGAGGGTCCCACAAAAAGAAAGGGGCCGCATCAGCGGCCCCCCCAGGTTCGAAGTATCGCCCGGGTCTCAAGCTGCAGCAGCTCCTAGCGGCCGCAGGCGACCCTTGACTCTGTAGACAATGGATCACCTCCTCGGTAGCGGGTGAGACATGAACTTCGAGGAGGAAGTCTAATGCCGAAGACTTCTCCGAGCTACCGTGCCATCGTCCGGGCCGGGACCGCCATCGCGACGCTGCTCGGACTCTTCGACGCCAAACTCCGCGCCGGCCATTTGGGGCGCCGTCACGGAGGAAAGCAGCTCGAGGAATGGGCCCGGCTGGCGAGAGACCCCGCGCGTCCTCTCGTCTGGCTCCATGCCTCGTCCGTCGGTGAAGGTCTTCAGGCAGAAAGCGTCCTGGAGGAGTTGCGCCGCCTCCGACCCGATGCCCAGCTCGTCTACACCCATTTCAGCCCGTCCGCGGAGCCCCTCGCACGCCGGCTCCGCGCCGATGCCGCCGACTACCTTCCCTACGACCTGCCCGGCGAGTCAATCCGGCTGCTCGAGGCGCTCCGCCCCGACCTGCTGGTCTTTTCCAAGCTCGACCTCTGGCCCGAGCTCGCCACCCGAGCCGCCGCGCGCGGCACGACCGTCGCCATCGTCGCGGGAACGGTATCGGCCGGAAGCGGGAGACTCCGCTGGCCGGCGCGCCGCCTCCTTGCTCCAGGCTACGCCAGCGTCTCCGCAGCCGGTGCTGTCGCCGAGGCCGACGCGGGTCGCCTTGCGGTGCTTGGCGTACCCCGGACCGCGATCCGCGTTCTCGGTGACCCGCGCTTCGATAGCGTCGAGCTGCGCGTCCGCTCGACTTCTCCCGACGATCCGCTCCTTCGCCTCGGCAGTGGCGCCCCCTCCCTCGTGGCCGGCTCCACCTGGCCGGGAGACGAGGCGGCGCTGCTGGCGGCCTTCGCGGCCGTCCTCGCCGAACGTCCGCTGGCGAGGCTCGTCATCGTTCCCCACGAACCTGACCAACGCCATCTCGCCGAGCTCGCTGCATTGGCTGCGAGACTTGTCCTCCCTCAGCCGGTGCTGTTGAGCGTGGCCACCGGTCCCGAGCCGCTGCTCGTGGTAGACCGTGTCGGCGCACTGGCAGCACTCTATGGCGCCGGCACCATGGCGTACGTCGGGGGCGGATTCGGGCGAGCAGGGCTGCATTCGGTGCTCGAGCCGGCGGCATGGGGAGTGCCGGTGGCGTTCGGACCGCGCTGGCAGGAAAGCCGCGACGCCGGGCTCCTGCTCAGCGCCGAGGCCGCGGCGACCGTGAACGGCGCCGAATCGTTGGCGGAAATCTGGATGGGGTGGTTGGGAGACGAGTCGCGGCGGGCGGCGATGGGCGCCCGCGCGCGCACCGTAGTGCAGAATGGATTGGGAGCGGCGCGACGCTCGGCCGAAATGCTGGCTGAGCTTATTTCGTCACGACCCCTTCGAACGTCACAGACCGGGGGGCGATCAGTCCCGCCGTGAGCACGGTGACGAGAATGTCGCTCCACCGGCTCCGCACCTTGATCTTCACATCGGCGACGCCGCTGCCACCCGCCAACTGCGACGCCAGCGCCTTGCGGAGCGAAGGGTCCTTGAGGCGCACCAGTCCGAACACCCCGTAGACAGCCTTTCCGGAAACCCTGAACCGATCTCCCTCCACCGGCTGCCCGGCCGGGGACGCGAGCGTGGCCGGAACTCCCAGCGTCGTCGCGTCGAATGTCTGGGCGCACCCGCCGAGCGTGAGCACCAGCAGGAGCGCCAGGGCCGGGCCTCGTTTGCTCACAGGCCGGGCACGCGGAAGACGTAGTGGGCGCCGAACCCGAAGACCGAGGGGTCGGTACCGTTACCAAACGTGCGGTCGTAGGCTGCGTGCAGCCCGAATCCATTGAGCAGATTGAGCTCGATGCCGCCGCTGAGGGCGAAATGGGTTTGGGTGTCGGAGCCGTCGGGAGCGCCCGGAATGTTGCTGGTAGACGTACGTACGATGTCGAGCCGGGGTGCCAGCCAGGGCTTGATGGCCAGCGCCGGATTCGGAATGGTGAGCGCGAAGCCCACGCCAACCGGGAAGCGCCACTGCTTGATGCTCGCACCACCGGGCAGGAACGAGTTGTCCGGCTTGTGGTACCCCACCCCGCCCTGCAGCGTGACGCTGAGCGGAACCAGCGGGCCGCCGAAGACCCGGAGATTCCCGGTGGCGCCCACCGACACCTTGCCGTCGCCGGGGCCGTCGGGGTTGTACGTCGAGACGGTCGCCGTGACGCCCGCGAAGCCGAACCCCGCGCGGCCGGTTACGCCGTAGGCCGTGCCTCCCCCCGCATCGTTGTCGGGAAGACCGACGTCGCCATACAGGCCGATGCCGCGCGGCACGCCCTGGTTATACACGGGAAGTCCGGGAACCTGTGCCGCCACGGGCAGAGCGGCGCACAGGACTGCCGCCGCGACGCCCGCCGCTCGCATGCAGAAGCTCATCCTACCTCCGAACGATGCCTGGCTGCCGACCCTGGAGATGCGAAGGCGCCAGAAGCTACTCCGCCGCTTCGAGGGAAGTCAACCGAGATGGGAAACATGTGAAACGCCCGGCCACGGAGTCCGTGGCCGGGCGTGGGGCCTGCCCTGTGCTACTGGATGTAGGCGATGCTGACGCCCACACCCTCGAGGTCGCCGAGTCCGCCGCTCGCCCGGACCACCCATCGGTCGCTGAATTTGATGTCGACGCCCAGACCGAGCGAGAAGAGAACGTCGTTGCTGCCGGCGCCACCGAACACCGGCGCGATGATCGGGTGCAGATAGGGCACGAACAAGGTGTTGGAGTTCTCGAGATTGAACTGCCGCCCGAGCGAGATGCCCACGGGCAGCAGGATGAAATCGTCGATGTCATTGCCGAACTGGCCGCCCAGCCCGACGGTAATTGCCCCGTCGAGCGGGAAGCTCTCGCTGTAGTGCAGCACCTGGGTGCGGAAGTCGCCGCCCAGAAGAACGGCACTTCCGGGACCATTGTAGTCCGCGATACCGCCGCGCACGCTGAAGTCATACGGCCCACTGCCGTAACGGTAAAATCCTTCGATCGCGGCGCCGACACCTTCACCCGGATCGGAAAGCGAGACACCGAACTCGTGGTGCTCGAAGGCACGGTAGGGTGCCTTGTAGATCGGCGTGCCCGTTTCCTGTGCCGCGGCAGCGCCCGCCGAACCACCGAGCAGGGCCAACACGAGCATCGGACCGACGAGATTACGAGCCATGGCTGTCTCCTTGAACGTGTTCGGCGACTACCCGCACCCTGTTGTCGACGACCTGCATGAACCCGCCGCGGACCAGGAAGCGACTCGCGCCCTCGCCGCGGCGAATCACGAGCACTCCCTCTCCCAGCAACGTCATGAACGGGGCATGGTTCGGCAGAATGCCGACCTCACCGTCGAAAGCGGGCGCGACGACCGCGTCTGCCTCACCGTCGAACATAGCCGTTTCTGGCGAGATGACCGTGACTTGCATCACCCGCTCGCCAGCTTCTTGGCCTTCTCGACCGCTTCGTCGATGCCGCCCACCATGTAGAACGCCTGCTCGGGAAG